>CAMOUF010000208.1 GCA_946626395.1 uncultured Clostridia bacterium | reverse complement strand
GGGCTTGCCGTGGGCCCGGCAGATTTCCCAGTTGCGCCGGGAGGCTACCCCGGGATTTTCCCAGTCCGCATAGTTGATTTGCAGCTGCACGAATTCCGCGTCGGGGTGGGCAGCCAGCAATTCTTCCAGCAGGTCCGGGTTCGCGTGGAAGGCAAAGCCCCAGTGCCGGATCAGGCCCTTGGCCTTTAATTCCTTCACATAGTCCCAGAGGCCGTATTCGTCGTACTTTTTATAGTTGCTGCGCTGAATGGCGTGGAGCAGGTAATGATCGAAATAGCCCGCGCCGGTGCGCTCCAGGCTGGTATAAAATTCCTGCTTGGCGGTCTCTTCGCTGCTGACGCCGATAGTGGCGTGGAGCTTGGTGGCCAGGGTATAGGCCGACCGGGGATAGCGGTCCGCCACCGCCTGCTTGAAGGCCGCTTCGCTGGCGCCGCCGTCGTAGACATAGGCCGTGTCAAAATAGGTGCCGCCCGCGGCAATAAACCGGTCCGCCATTTCGGCCACCTGTTTTACATCGATGCCGCCATTTGCCAGCTTGGGCAGCCGCATCAGCCCAAAGCCCAGTTTAAAGGTGTCCTGTCCCAAATAATCGCTCATGGCTTTTTCTCCCTTCTGTATGCTTGTTTCTAAGTTCCAAGCGATAAGTTCCAAGTTCTAAGCTGATTTTGTTCAGCGCAGCAGGGCGCTTCATCCATAAAAACATCTCAGTCGGCTTCGCCGCCAGCTCTCCTCATAGGGGAGCCTATATTTGCCTCCCCTATGAGGGGAGGTGCCCCCGCAGGGGGCGGAGAGGTTTTCACTCCTCCCTGAATTCCATGTTTGTCTGAACAGTTACCTGATTTTACTTTACACCATCCAGCCGATTTTTTCAAGCCTGATTCACGAGAATTGAGGCTGAACGCGCCTTTTTCCTTGCCCGAAAAAACGGTGGAATATTTTCCGATTCTATGGTATACTTCTGTCAAACCCATCAACGGAGCGGGGGCGATCCTGCCCGGCGGAAGGACGGATGGCATGAATATTTTTGTTTGCATCAAGCAGGTGCCTGCCACCAACAAGGTGCAGGTGGACGAAAAAACGGGGGTGCTCAAGCGGGGCGGCGTTGCCAGCAAAATGAACCCCTATGATCTCTATGCCCTGGAAACGGCCCTGCGCCTGAAGGAAGCCCACGGCGGCCGGGTCACGGTGGGCACCATGGGCCCGCCCCAGGCCCAGGCCATAATCCGGGAGGCCTACATGATGGGCGCGGACGAGGGCTATGTGTTTTCGGACAGGCGCCTGGGCGGGGCCGACGTGCTGGCCACCAGCTACACCCTCAGCCAGGCCATCCGCAGCGTGGGCGATTTTGACCTGATTCTCTGCGGCCGCCAGACCACCGACGGGGACACCGCCCAGGTGGGCCCCGCCATTGCGGAGCACATGGGCATTCCCCACGCCGCCTGGGTATCCCGTCTCACCGTCCGCGGCGACGGGGTGGACGCGGAGCAGCAGCTGCAGGATGTGATCGAAACGGTGCACATCCCCTTCCCCTGCCTGATTACCGTGGAGCAGGATATCTATATGCCCCGTCTGCCCTCCCTGAAAACCGCCCGACAGATCAGGGACAAGGAAATCCATATCCAGGGCCTGGATTCCTTCCTGGATACCGACGAAAGCCACTACGGCCTTTCCGGCAGCCCCACCCAGGTGGAGCGCATCTTCCCCCCGGAAACGGACCGGGAGCACGAGGTGTGGACCGGGCCTGACAGCGCGGACAGGCTGCGGGAACAATTGAGAAAATGGAAATTCATTTAAAGGAGGCGCTGCGTTATGGCAAAAATCGCTGTACTTGAACGGAAATGCACCGGCTGCGGCGCCTGCGCGGGGGCCTGTCCCTTCGGCGCCATCGACATGAAGGAGGGCAAGCCGGACTTGAACGCCGCCTGCAAGGTGTGCGGCATCTGCGTCAAAACCTGCCCGGAAAAGGCCATCATCAAGCTGGAAACCAAAGTGGATTCCGTGGACAAAAGCAAATGGCGGGACATCCTGGTGTTTGCCGAGGTCAGCGGCGGGCGGCTGCATCCCGTGTCCCTGGAATTGATCGGCAAAGCCCGGCAGCTGGCCGCGCCCATCGGCTTTCAGGTGAAGGCCGTGCTGGTGGGCGAAAACGCCGGCTCCTTCGCGGAGGAGCTTCGGCATTACGGGGTCAGCCAGATCGCAGTATACGATGACCCGGCCCTGTCCTTTTTCCGGGCGGACGCCTACGCCGCCTGCGTGGAGGACTATATTAAATTCGCCCATCCCAGCGTGGTGCTGGTAGGGGCCACGTCCCTGGGCCGCTCCCTGGCCCCCCGGCTGGCGACCCGGTTCCACACCGGCCTGACGGCGGACTGCACCAAGCTGGAGCTGCGGGAAAACACCGACCTGGTACAGATTCGCCCCGCCTTTGGGGGCAACATCATGGCCCAGATCATTACCACCAACACCCGCCCCCAGTTCGCCACTGTGCGCTACAAGGTCATGGACGCGCCGGTGCGGCAGGCGGAAGCGGCGGGGGACATCCTGAACCGCCCCCTGCCCAAGGCGGTGCTTGCTTCCAAAGTCACCTGCGTCAGCGTCCAGCCAGTGCCCCCCAAACAGAGCATTTCCGACGCGGAGATCCTGGTGGTGGGCGGCCGGGGGCTGCAAAAGGAAGCCGACCTGGAGATGGTCAAGGAATTGGCCCGTTTGCTGGGGGGCGACTGGGCGGTATCCCGGCCCCTGGTGGAAAAGGGCTGGGCGTCCAATGACCGGCAGATCGGCCTGTCCGGCCGCACGGTGCGGCCCCGGCTCATCATCACCTGCGGCGTCAGCGGGGCCATTCAGTTCGCCGCCTGCATGAACGGCAGCGATCATATCGTGTCCATCAACCTGGACCCCGACGCCCCCATTTTCCAGGTGGCTCACGTGGCCATCGTGGGCGATCTGTACCAGGTGCTGCCGCGCCTGATCAGCCAATTGAAGGAGGAGAGAGCATGAGCCCATTCAATCCCGTTTCGGAAAGCGATCTTGCCTATTTCCGTTCTCTCCTGCCGGGCCGGGTGTTTTCCGGCGCCGATATATCCACGGACTATGACCACGACGAAATGACGGAATACGGCCATTTTCTGCCGGAGGCCGTGCTGCAGGCCCAGACGGCGGAGGAAATCCAGGCGGTGCTGAAATACTGCAATGAGCGCCGCATTCCCGTCACCCCCCGGGGCGCGGGCACCGGCCTGTGCGGCGGATGCGTGGCCCTTCACGGCGGCATCGTATTGAGCACGGAAAAAATGAAAAAGGTGCTGGAGGTGGACACCCGGAACATGACCGCCACCGTGGAGCCCGGGGTGCTGCTGATGGAATTTCCCAAGGCGCTGGAGGGCACGGGCCTTTTCTATCCCCCGGACCCCGGCGAAAAAACCGCCACCATGGGCGGCAACGCCATGACCAACGCGGGGGGCATGCGGGCCGTGCGCTACGGCGTAACGAGGGATTATATTCTGGGCATGGAAGTGGCGCTGGCGGACGGCAGCCTGATCACCCTGGGGGGCAAAACGGTGAAGACCTCCTCGGGCTACAGTCTGATCGACCTGATGATCGGCAGCGAAGGCACCCTGGGCTTTTTGACCAAGCTCACCGTGAAGCTGGTGCCGGAGCCCAAGGTGAACCTGTCCCTGCTCATGCCCTTTGACGACCTGGACCAGTGCATCAGCGCGGTGCCCCCGGTGCTGGCCTGCGGGTGCGATCCCACGGCGGTGGAATTCATGGAGCGGGAGGTGATCTCCTGCGCGGAAACTTATCTGGGCAAGCAATTCCCCGACACCAGCGCCGACGCCTATCTGCTGGTGCGGCTGGACGGGCCCAGCGCCGAAGCGCTCCAGCCCGCCATCGACACCCTCACCGATCTGGCCCTGTCCCTGGGGGCCAAGGATGTGCTGCTGGCCGACACGGACGAGCGCAAGGAAAGCATCTGGAACGCCCGGGGCGCGTTCCTGGAGGCCATCAAAAACAGCACTTCCACCATGGACGAGTGCGATGTGGTGGTACCCCGGGACCTGATCCCCGCCTTCGTGCGCCAGACCGTGGAAACGGGACGCCGGGCGGGCGTCCGCATCCGCTCCTTCGGCCACGCGGGCGACGGCAACCTGCATATCTACGTTTGCCGGGACGGTCTGCCCGAAGGGGAATGGAAGCAAAAGGTCAGCGCTGTCATGGAGGAATTATATGAAGCCGCCCGCGGTATGGGCGGCCAGGTCAGCGGCGAGCATGGCATCGGCCACGCCAAAAAGCCTTTCCTCCGGGAAAGCGTGGGCGACCGGCAAATGGCCCTCATGCAGGGCATCAAAGCTGCCTTTGACCCCAACGGCATCCTGAACCCCGGAAAGATCGTGGGATAATTTGTTGATGTTTTTCTGGGAGAACCATTCTTTGGAGGCCAAAGAATGGTTTCCCCCAGACCCCCTTCCAAGAAAACCTATTCGGTAAAATCATAAAGGAAATCTACGTATTTTGGCTTCCGCTGTTGCAATAAGAAACGAAAACATGGCTTGTATTCATTATGCTTCTGGCCCGGCGGCTGAAAGCCGCCATCCCGGATGCAAAGCATCCGGGGAAAGCCGGGGAATAATCCGAGGGGAAAATTTATTTTCCCTGCGGATTTTCCCAGGCTTTCGGGGGCCAGAAGCCCTCTAACTTTTCGTCACTCCATCGTAACAGGCGGAGATTGTTTTCTTATCCCTATAACGTTATATCGCCATATGCGGGTCCAGGGGGTTCAACCCCCTGGTTCGGGTCTGGGGCGAACAGCCCCAGCGTTCCCCTTGCCGCGCTATATAATTTCACCCTTGAGAAAGATAACAGCATCATCCATACCCAAGAAGCTGCTGGGCGATCAGGCACAGGCTGCCGGAGAGCAGCCCATGGGCCAGGCGCAGCAAAAGGAGCTGGGGCAAACCTACGCCGCTTTCCTGCCAGAAGGCGGCGTTTTGCATGAGCAGCGATAAGCCCCCAAAGGAGCAGGCGGCGCAGACCAGGGGCAGCGCATAAGGCGGATTCAGTTGGGCCAGCGCCTTGACCCCGGCGGTGACCTCCAGGGCGCACTGCATGGCCGCCGTGCCGCCGGGAGGCAGCCCAGGGAACGCGCAGGCCGCCATGCGGGAGGATACGCAGCCCAGCATCATGCACAGGGCCACGGTCAGCAGCGCCAGGGCGCTCTCCCGCAAAGCGGCGGACAGCGGCATGGGCACAGCGGTGCTTTGCTCTTTCCGCCGCTCAGCCCGAAAGCAAAGCCCCAGGCAAAATGCCCCCGCAATATGGCACCCCAGCAGCAGCCAGCCGCTGCCGCCTTTTCCCAGCCAGCCTTCCACCGTGCCCAGGAAAAACATGGGGCTCATGGTGCCGGTCATGGCGGCGGCCCGCAGGGCGGCAAGCCCCGACAGCCGTGCCTCCTGCATCAGCCGCGCCCCGCCCGGGGACCCGCACAGCCAGCAAAGAACGGTTCTGAAGGACATTCCGCCGCCCACCCGGCTGGTGAGCATCAGCATGCACACCATAAAAGGCCCCAACACCGGCGCCACGCTCCTGGCCCACAGGGTTAGCCCCAGCCAGGCCGCATCCGCCGCCTGGGCCGGAAACGTCAGCATGGCGCCCGCCAAAATACCAAAACCCGCGGCATACAGCATTCCGATCCCTCCCGGGCAGTATATGCTGAAAAACAGCGGGTATTTCTGATGGGCAAAATATGCAGGCTTTCCGCGTCCCAGTTCAAGTGTTCAATTGCAGAACACGGGAACAAAAAATTATTTAAAAAAATTTTGGTTCAATACAAAATCTTGTGAGGAATCCCATTCTATTCCTGCTGGAATGAGAAAGGACTGCAGCTTTTCACTGCAGCCCCTGCTTTTTACTCAAAGTTTCCATACATTGCAGCGGCTTCATCCACCGTAATATCTCCAATTCCGACGCGGAACGCCGCATTCCGGATTTGAACCGTAAGCGGATCCTTGATGCCAAGCGCTTCCGGAGAAATGATCAAGCTGGAAGGCACCTGCCCAAAAGGCGCGTAAACCGAGTCAAAGGACAAATCCTTGGTAGGCGTTACCAGACGCTTTACGGAAGCCATTTCGTTCAGCGCGCTGTCCGTGATCAGGAAGCGCATGAATTCGTTGGTCATATCCAGATGATCGCAGTTCTTATTCACGGAAAAATCCAGGGAGGGACTGTCGATAAAATATCCGCCTTCCTCGGTCATGGGGATGGGCAGGAAGGAATAGGCAAAGGGCGCGGCGGTGAACGCATCAGACTGGCTTTCCCGTTTCTTGGTCCCGGATACGGTATCCCCGGTGCATATCATCATCGGCACGTCGCCCTCAAAAAAGCGCAGGATCACTTTGGAATAGTTGTCCTCGATCTTGTCACATTCCGCAAGATCGATACATTTGTTCCGAATCAGCTGCTGCACCGCTTCCAATGCCGGACGCATGTATTCCCCCGCCGCGGGGTCCAGTTCATTGGCAAGGGCAAGCGCTTCCGGGTTTTCCGCAAGGGTAGCTGCGAACATCGGGTAAGCGACAGTGTTCATCAAGCAGCTGGACGCTTTCAGGCTGTAGCCCATCATGGGGCTGGCATACCCCTTGCTGCGGAACGCATCGCAGACGGCCAGCAGCTCCGCCCAGGTTGTTGGAATATTGATTTTTTCCTTTGCAAACAGATCGTTGTTCACCAGCATGCCATAGGGTCTGGAAAAAACAGGCACCATCATCACGCGGCCTTCCGCGTCGTGGTTGATCAGGCCGGGACGGATGCAGTCCAGGTTCAGCCCCAGCGAAGTGTCCGAAAGCTCCTCCATATGGGCAAGCACCGAAGCGTATTTCTCGTTGCCGATCATCCAGGGATGGGAAAAGAAAATGTTGGGCTTGTCATTGCTCTCCAGAACCGTGCCCAGGATGTTGTTATAATCATCCAGCTTCACATAGCTGAGCTGCACATTGGGATAGATCTCGTTGAACCTGTCAAATTCCGTCTCCAATGCCTCAAAGTTCTCGTAGCTTCCGACAATCGTGATGCTGCAGCTTGTATTTATGCTGAGCGTGGGCTTGAATCCGGCGGCAGGTTTCTCCTGCGGTTTGCTGCCGCAGGCCGTCAGCAATACGAGCATGCAGAGCGTCAATACAATGCAGAGCGTTTTTTTCATGATCTCTTTTCCTCCTGGATCCTGCGGATTTCTTTGATGACAAGCTTGATATCGATCGGCTTTGCGATATGTCCGTTCATTCCGGCGTTCAGGCATTCCGTGACGTTCTCGGAGAAAGCGTCCGCTGTCATGGCGATGATCGGGATGGAGGAAGCCCACGGATGATCCAGCGCGCGGATATTTCTTGTGGCATCCAGTCCGTT
>CAMOUF010000207.1 GCA_946626395.1 uncultured Clostridia bacterium | reverse complement strand
TCACCAGCCTGGAAGCCACCGCCTGGACCCAGGGCAACGGCACCTACACCGTGGATGAAAACGGCGTGAAGCATGAAACCGAATGGGCCAACAAGATGACCGAAAACTTCTATGACGGCGCGTTCGCCAACAAGTATCGCTATGCCATGAGCCACGTGTCCTTCCCCCGCTGGGGCGCCGGCGATTATCTGGCCTCCACCCGTGAAGTGCACTATGTGGAATCCGCCAAGCTGTGGGGCTCCGCCTCCAACGCTCTGGAATATCCCGCTGCCATCGTGCTGAGCGTGGATGCCCAGAAGGCCGCCGCGCCCCAGCTGGATGACATCAACAGCTACATCGCCGATATGACCAAGAAGTTCATCTCCGGCGAAGAACCCCTCACCAACTTCGACAGCTACATGGATCAGCTGCAGAAGATGGGCATCGAAGACCTGATCGCCGCCTATCAGGCCGCGTATGACGGCTTCATGGCCCGCTAATTCAACGGAACAAGCAATCCCTTTGCCGGGGCTGTCGGACTCTGCCGGCAGCCCCGGTTTTTTTCGAGGGGGGAAGGACGAGCGTGAACACGCTATGGTATCGTCAGCCCGCGGCCAACTGGAATGAAGCCCTGCCCCTGGGCAACGGGCGCATGGGGGCCATGGTGTTTGGCGGCGCGCTGATCGAGCGCGTTTCGATGAACGAGGACAGCCTGTGGTACGGCGGCTTTCGCAATCGGGTAAACCCGGACGCGAAAAGCAATCTGCCCCGCATCCGCCGCCTGCTGCGGGAGGATAAAATCCAGGAGGCCACCCAGCTGGCGGAGGAAGCCTTGACCGCCACGCCCAACGGCGAAAGGCACTACGAGCCCCTGTGCGATGTGATCCTCCAGCAGCTGGACGGCAATCCCCCCGCCTGCCTCCATGGCCTGCGGGGATTGTTCAAGCGGGATATGACGCGCTTCCAGACGCCGGTTGCGCAGTACCGCCGTTCCCTGGATCTGGACACCGGCATCGCCCAAACGGCTTACGCCATGCAGGGCAAGGCATGCTTCCGGGAGTGCTTTGTGTCCTATCCCAACCAGGTCATGGCGCTGCGCTATAAGGGCTTTCCGTGCAGGCTGATTCTGAGCCGCGGCGTGTACATGAACTGGATATTCGCGCTGGACGGGCGCACCCTGGCCCTCACCGGCCAAACCGGGGACGGGGGCGTTTCCTGGGCGGCGGTATGCCGCTGCGTGGGGGACGGGGTCCAAACGGTGGGCAGCCTCCTTCGCTGCCCGGAACAATGCGAAATCTATCTGGCCGCCGCCACCACGTTTTACGAAGCCGATCCCCTGGCCGCCTGCGTGGAGAGGCTGGACGCGGCGGAAAAAGCGGGCTATGAAGCGGTGAAAGCGGCCCATATCCGGGACGTGGAAAGCCATATGAACGCCTGCGCGCTGCGCCTGGAGGACGATTCTTCTTTGGAGGATTTGCCCACCGATGAACGGCTTGCCCGCTATGCCCAGGGGGAAAGCGACAACGGCCTGGAAGCGCTCTATTTCGCCTATGGGCGGTATCTGCTTTTGTCCTGCTCCCGCCCCGGCAGCCTGCCCGCCAATTTGCAGGGAGTGTGGAATGAGGATTTCCGCCCGCCCTGGGATGGGAAATATACCATCAATATCAACACGGAAATGAATTACTGGCCCGCTGAAAGCTGCCATTTAAGCGACTGCCATCTGCCGCTGCTGGAGCATCTTCAGCGGATGCGGCCCCGGGGGGAGGCTGTGGCTCGGGAAATGTACGGCATTGACCGGGGCTGGGTGGCCCACCACAACACCGACCTGTGGGGGGACTGCGCGCCCCAGGACATATACCCGCCCGCCACCTATTGGCCCATGGGCGCGGCCTGGCTTGCGCTGCACATCGCGGAGCATTACCGGTTCACGGGGGATCGGGCATTTCTTTCTGAGCATTATTCCCTGATGGAGGGCGCGGCGGAATTCCTGGCGGCTTACATGACCGAGGAAAACGGGGAAATCTTCATCAGCCCCTCCTGCTCCCCGGAAAACGTGTATATCACCCCCGGCGGGGAAAGCGGCAGCCTGACGGACCGGGCGGCCATGGATCAGCAGATTCTGTGGGAACTGCTCACAGCGCTGGAGGAATGCGGCGGGGCGCTGGACCGGGACACGGAAAGGTGGACGGCGCTCAAGGCGAAGCTCAAGCCCGTGCAAATCGAAAACGGGCTGATCAAGGAATGGCTGCGCCCCTGCCGGGACGCCTGCCCCGGCCACCGGCACATGAGCCACCTGTTTTCCCTGTTTCCCGGCCATGGCATCACGCCGGCAACCCCCGCGGCCTTTGCCGCCGCCCGGGCCACCATCGAAAGCCGCCTGAAAAACGGCGGGGGCCATACCGGCTGGAGCCGGGCCTGGATCATCTGCCTGTGGGCCCGGCTGCTGGACGGGGAACAGGCGGGGGACAATATCCGGCTGCTGCTGGAAAGATCCACCCTGCCCAATCTGCTGGACAATCATCCCCCCTTCCAGATCGACGGCAATTTCGGCGCGGCGGCGGGCATGGCGGAAATGCTGCTGCAAAGCCAGGAGGGGTTCCTGCGCATCCTGCCCGCCCTTCCGCCCCGGTGGAAGCGGGGCAGCGCCAAAGGGCTGCGGGCCCGGGGCGGGCTGACCGTGGATCTTGCCTGGGATGAAGGGGGCTATGAGGCCGTCATCATCCCGGACCGGGACGGCGTCCTGCGCCTGGCAGGGGGGAAAACCATTCCCTGCGCGGCGGGAAAGCCTGTTCGCGTCATCCGAAAAAATACGGAATCAGAGGAGGAAATCATATGACCATTTATGTCTGCGGCGATTCCACCGCCGCCAGCTATACCCCGGAGCAGGCCCCCATCACGGGCTGGGGCCAGGTGCTGCCTGAATTTGTGCCCGGGGTGCGGGTGGAAAACCGGGCTATGGGGGGACGGAGCACCAAGTCCTTTTTGTCCGAGGGGAGGCTGCAAAAAATCGAAACCGAAATCCAGCCCGGCGATTTGCTGCTCATCCAGTTCACCCACAACGACACCAGCGACCTGGTCTGGCGGCACACCGACCCCTGGACCAGCTTCTATCATAACCTGGAAATTTATGTGGACACCGCCATGCTGCACCGGGCCCGGCCTATCCTGCTCACGCCCATCTGCCGCCGCTATTGGCGGGATGGAAAGCTGCTGGAAACCCACGGGGAATACCCCGATGTGATTCGCGTGCTGGCCGCCCAGCGGAACGTGCCCCTCATCGACATCTATGAAAAGAGCACCGCCTACGTGCGTCAGCTGGGGGAGGAAGAAAGCAAAAAGCTGTATATGTATGTGGAGCCCGGCGTGTTCCCCGCCTATCCCAACGGGCAGACCGACGACACCCACACCCGCCGCCCCGGCGCGGAGGCATACGCGAAAATGACGGCGGAAGCGCTGAAGGAATTTGGATTGATTTAAGGGGGGAATTGCTATGTATATTATCGCCAAGGACGGCAGCGGGGATTTTACTTCTATTCAGCAGGCCATTGACGCCATTCCCGGCGGGGGCCAGACGCCCACCATTCTTTTGCTGCGCATGGAAGAATTCCAGGAGCGGGTGGTGGTCAATAAGGACAACGTGCGCATCATCGGCGAGGCCCGGGACCGCACCGTGATCACCGCCAAGGGCTGCGCCAAGGACCAAAACCCCGACGGCATCGAGCGGGGCACCTTCCTTTCTGCCACCTTCATGGTGACGGGCAACAACGTGGAGGTGGAAAATCTCACCATTCGCAACGACGCGGGGGACGGCCGGGACGTGGGCCAGGCGGTGGCGGTGTACGCGGCGGGGGACCGGGGCGTGTGGCGCAACGTGCGCATGATCGCCCATCAGGACACCCTGTTCTGCGGGCCGCTGATGCAGAAGGTGGTGGATTTCGTGGCGCCCCGGCAGGCCGGCGCCGAATGCGTGGAATCCATCGGCGACAGCACCCTCACCCACAGCCGCCAATACTTTGAGGATTGCTTTATCCAGGGCGACGTGGACTTTATCTTCGGCCCCTACCGCTGCTGGTTTGAGCGCTGCACCCTGTTCATGAATGCCCGGGGCGGGCTGTATACCGCCGCCAATACCCCGGAGGAGCAGCCCTACGGCCTGGTGTTCCACAACTGCAAATTGACCGGCGAATGTGCGGAAGGCCAGGCGTATCTGGGCCGACCCTGGCGGAAGTTCTCCCGCACGGTGTTTTTGAACTGCGATATGGACGAGCATGTTTCCCCCCAGGGCTTTGCGGACTGGGACGAGGTGAAGCTGGTCACGGAGCGCTACGCCGAATTCGGCACCACCGGGGCCCGGGCCGATCAATCCCCCCGCCATCCCAAGCAAAAGCGCATGACCGCCGTGGAAGCCGCGGATTATTCCATTCAGGAGGTCATCGGCGGCTGGGACAATTGGCGGCCAGACAAGCGGGTGCCCACCTGGTTTTTGTGCGGGGACAGCACCATGGCCAATTATGCTTTGGACAGATATCCTATGATGGGCTGGGGGCAGAAGCTGCAAGCCTGCCTGAATGCCATGGGGAAACAGGCGTATGTGGAAAACTGCGCCGTGTGCGGCCGCAGCAGCAAGAGCTTCATCGCGGAAAAGCGGCTGAACTTTATCGAACTGTGCCTGCGCAAAGGGGACAAGCTGGTCATTTCCTTCTCCCATAACGATGAAAAGCCTGACCCCGAACGGAACACCAATCCCCGCGTCACCTTCCCGGAATACCTGTCCATGTATATCGACGCGGCCCGGCGGCAGGGGGCGGAGCCCATTTTGGCCACGCCCATCGCCCGGCGCATGTTCAATGAAGCGGGCCAGCTGCTGCCCACCCATGGCCCGTATCCCGACGCCATGCGGAACCTGGCATCTTATCGGGGCGTGCGGCTGGTGGATCTGGAAAAGGCCACCATGCATATGGTGCAGTCGGCGGGGGTGGAAAACTCCAAGCGCGTTTACTGCCATGTGCCTGCCGGCAGCCGGAATTATCCCGACGGTCTCCAGGACAACAGCCATTTGCAGGAGGAAGGGGCCAGCCGCATCGCCATGCTGTTCCTGTCCAGGTATGAGTCCGGCCTGGAGGAAACGGAGGAAGAAATCACAGACGCGGAAAGGAACGATTACAGCGATCTGATCGCCGCGGAGGATCATGTGCTATGCTGACAGGGTATCTTCCCCACTCGGCGGAAACGGTGGCTGGATGGCTGATGAAGCGGGAAGGGCTGCTGAACAAAAAATGGAGCTATGATTACGGCGTGGTCTGGCGGGGCATGGAAATGCTCTATGCCCTGACCGGCAGGGAAGTCTATTTTTCCTATATCCACGATGCTTTGGACATCATGGTGGGGGAGGACGGAACCATCGCGGGCTATGATCTTTCCGCCCAAAACCTGGATTACCTGTGCAACGGGCGGAACCTGATCTTCCTGTATGAGAAAACGGGCAAGGAAAAATTCCGGAAGGCCGTTGCTTTGCTGCGCTCCCAACTGGACACCCAGCCCCGTACCTCGGACGGCGGCTTCTGGCACAAAAACGTGTATCCCTTTCAAATGTGGCTGGACGGCCAGCACATGGCCATTCCCTTTTATATCCAAGCGGAGCGGATGCTTCATGGGGAAACCGACGCCCTGAACGACGCGGCCAGCCAATTGATTTTAGCGTACCGCCATACCCTGAACTCGGAAACGGGCCTGCCCTGCCACGGCTGGGATGAAAAGAAGCAGCAGCCTTGGGCCGATCCCCAAACGGGCCGGGCGGCCCACGCCTGGGGAAGGGCCGTGGGCTGGTACATGGTGGCGCTGGCGGACAGCCTGGAATTGCTGCCCAGGGAAAATGAAAGATACGGGGAGGTGCTGGAGTTTTTCCAAACCCTTTCCCGACAGCTTTTGTCCGTCCGACAGGAGGGGGTCTGGCTCCAGGTGCTGGACTGCCCGGGCCGGACGGGGAATTATCCGGAATCCTCCGGCTCCTGCCTGATGACTTACGCGCTCCTCAAAGGCGCGCGGCTGGGGCTGCTGCCAGCGCAATGCGGCCAGGAGGCGCAAAGGAGCTTTGAAAGCATCCAGCGCCATTTTGTGGGCCAAATGAAGAACGGCGAAACCTTCGTCGCCAAGTGCTGCCAGGGCGCGGGCCTGGGGGGCAGCGGAGGCCGGGACGGGTCCTTTGATTACTATATCAGCGAAAACGTGGTCAGCCGCGATCTGAAAGCCACCGGGGCGTTCATTCAGGCGGCGTGCGAAGAACAGCTTCTGCGGGAAGGGAGAAAGGACGATGGCGGAAAATCCTTTGGCGGCCCGGGTGCAGGCCTTTGTTGATCGGCTCAAAAAAGAGGACGTGAACATGCACGGCTTTCTTTTGACGGTGAACGGCCGGGAAAAAGCGAAAGCGTATTACGCGCCCTTCAAGGAGGGCGTTCCTCATCGGATGTATTCCGTCAGCAAGACCATGACGGGCATTGCCGTGGGCATGCTCATCGACCAGGGAAAGCTGACCTTGAACGATAAAATCACCGATTATTTCCGGGATTGGCTGCCCCCCAACCCGGACGGACGCCTGCTGCGGCTGACTATCGGGGATATGCTGCGCATGGCCACCTGCTACCGCTGGACCACCTACCGGGAAGGGGTGGACGAAAACTGGGCCCAAACCTTCTTTACCGGCACGCCCACCCATGAGCCGGGCACGGTGTTTTATTATGACACCGGCTGCTCTCAGGCCCTGGCGGCGCTGGTGAAACGCCTGAGCGGGCAGGAAGTGATTAATTATTTGGAGGAGCGGCTGTTTTCACCCCTTCGCTGCCAGGATGACCGCTATTGGCTCCGGGACCCTTCCGGCTGCTGCCAGGGGGGCACGGGCCTGTGCATGAGCCTAAGGGATCTGCACAGGGTGGCTTTGTGCGTTCTCAATGGGGGAGAGGGAATCATTCCCGCCTGGTATGCCAGGGAAATGGGAAAGAAGCACATGGAGACCCTGCTCCAGGCCAACGAGGAGGAGCAGTACGGCTACGGCTGGCAGTGCTGGCGCACCCGGGCGGGCTTTGCCATGTACGGCCTGGGGGGTCAGCTCAGCGTGATTTGCCCGGAAAAAAAGACGGTGCTGTCCACCATTGCCGATACCCGGCTGGACCCCTGCGGGGTGCAGCGGATTTACAACGCCTTCTTTGAAGAAATCTACCCCTGGCTGGGGAAAGAGGACATGGAGGGCGTGACGCTCAAGCTCAGGGTCCATACCGTGCCCGATCAAAAAAAGCTGGGCATCCCGGAAACGGGGGTCTATGTTTTCCCGGAGGAAAACCAGCTGGGCTTAAAATCCCTGCAATTAAAGGGCAACTGCCTGGAATATGAAAACGCCCGGGGCAAGGTCTGCCTTCCCTTTGGCCGGGGCAAAAATGAAAAAATTCCCTATCCCGGCTGGCTGTCCGTGCCCGCGCTGGCCTCCGGCGGCTGGGTGGAAAAGGATTTGCTGCGGGTGCGCTGCTACGCGGTGGGGGAGGCCCCTTGCGGCTTTGATATGCTGGTGCGCTTTGCGGATGGGTCTGTCACCGTTCAGTGCCGCAAATCCTACGATCCGGTAACCGTGGGCTACGATGGCGTGGCCACGGGCGTGCTTTTGGAATGATTGGGAAGGCTGGAAAAGCACTTTAAGTGATTAGGCAAAAGGCAATAGTTGAAAGAGTGCAGTACAGAGTGCAGAGGAATATAGCGTACACAAGAAACGCATGAAGACTTGAAATAACGAAAATATCTGAACTCTGAATTCTTCACTCTGTACTCTCGTTTTCCTATTGCCTATTGCCTGATGCCTATTGCCTGGTGATTGAAAGCGTTCATATAGTTATACAATAGTTCTTTCCATTTTTTATGGATTATGGTATGATGGGCGGGAGAAAAAAGAGCATGACAGATGGGGAGCAGAGAGGAGGCGGCCGGATGGATGATCATGCCCGTTACCTGCGGATTTGGCGTGTGCTGCAGGCGGCCCGCCCTTTTCTTCTGCGTTTCTTTCGGTTTTCCTGCGAGCCCATCCAAGCAGAAGGGCCGATTTTGCTGGTCTGCAATCATGCCTCGGCCCGGGACCCGATTCTCCTGGCCCTGGCCCTGGGGAAGCGGCAGGCGTATTTTGTGGCCAGCGAGCATCTTTTCCGCAAGGGGCTTCTCTCCCGGGCGCTGCAATGGCTGGTGGGGATCATTCCCCGCTGCAAGGGTGATTCCGGCGTGGAGACGGCCAGGCTCTGCTTAAAGCATCTGCGGGCCGGGCATTCCATCTGCCTGTTCGCGGAAGGCGAAGCCAGCTGGGATGGAAAAAGCATCCCCGTGGTGCCGGGCACCGGCACCCTGGCCCGTATGATGGACGCGGCGCTGGTCACCTACCGGCTGGAGGGCGCCTATCTGGCCGATCCCCGATGGGCGAAAAAGCCCCGCAAAGGCCCTGTCCGGGGCCGGGTAGCGGGCATCTATCAGCCGGCCCCCTTGAAACAGATGACCACGGGGCAGCTAAACGCCCTGATCGACCGGGACATCGGTGAGGACGCCTGGGCAAGGCAGGCGGAAAACCCGGCGCCGTATCGGTCCCGCCATTTGGCGGAATGCCTGGAAAGGCTGCTGTACCTGTGCCCAAAATGCAAAAGGGTGGGCACGCTGAAAAGCAAAGGAGACCGGTTTTTCTGCGCCTGCGGACTGGAAACGCGCCTGACCCCTACGGGCTTTTTTCCCCATGACGCCCCTTTCCCCACCCTTGCCCAGTGGGACGCATGGCAAAAGGAGCAATTGCGCCGGAGGAATTTCGCGCCCCAGGAGCGGGAGATTTTGTTCCGGGACGAGGGCATGACCCTGTCCAGGATCGAGGACGCCCACCGGCAGGTCTGCCTGGGCAGCGGCTCCATCCTTCAATACGCGGATCATCTGGAGGCAGTGGGAAAAATCCTGTATCCGGACGCCGTCCAGGCCATGGCCATGACCCGGCACAATGTGCTCCTGTTCTCCGTGGGGGAGGCTTATTATGAAGTCCGCTGCCAAAATGGGGCCAACCTAAGAAAATATCTGGACTGGTGGACGGCGAAAAAAACGGGAGGAAGATAACATTGGATTATTCAGCCGCGAATACCGCTTTATGGAATATCATTGTTCAGCTGGGGATGGTGGCAGGCGCGATCCTTATCGCCCATTTTTTATACCGCGCCGTGAAGCCCATCCGAAAGGTCATGCTGCCCATGCCGGTGCTGGCGGGCTTTTTGCTGCTGGGGGCCAAATATCTGGGCGCGCCCCTGGATGAAGGGCTGATGGAAATATTGGTGTTCCACGGCATTGCCCTGGGCTTTATCGCCATGGGCCTGCGGGTGCCGCCCGAGGGCTCCGGGAGCGGCCGCAGCCTGACCGGGCTCAAATCCGGCGCGCTGATCGTGAGCACCTATCTGGTGCAGGGCATGGTGGGGCTGGCGGTGTCGCTGGTTTTATCCTACCCCCTGATGCCCGGCTTGTTCCGGGCCGCGGGGCTGCTGCTGCCCATGGGCTACGGCCAGGGCCCGGGCCAGGCCAATAACGTGGGCTCCACCTATGAGGCCCTGGGCTTTGCGGGGGGCCGCAGCTTCGGCATGGCCCTTGCCGCCACGGGCTATCTGGTGGCCTGCACGGCGGGGGTGATCCTGCTGAATGTGCGCAGGCGTCAGGGAAAAATCATGGAGCCAAAGCAAGCGGCCCCTGCCCAAAGCGCCCAGGACTTTTTTTCCGGCAGCGGCAGCGGCTCCCTTTCCGCGTCCATTGACGCGCTTTCCATTCAGGCGGCGTGGGTGCTGGTGGTTTATCTGGCCACCTTCCTGGTCACCTGGAGGCTGACCTCCCTGCTGGGGTCCCTGGCCCCTGGGCTGGCGAAAACGGTTTCGCCGCTCTTGTGGGGCTTTAACTTTATCATCGGTTCCGCTCTGGCCATGCTGCTGCGGCGGGTGCTGCAAAGCGGCGGCAAGGGGGATGAAACCCGCGCCCTTCGCTATCAGAACAACTATCTGCTGAACCGCATTTCCGGTTTTTTCTTTGATATCATGATTGTGGCGGGCATTTCTTCCATTCAGGTGGAGGATATCCGGGGCCTGCTGCTGCCCTTTCTTCTCATGGCGGTGCTGGGCGGAGCCATCACTTGGCTCCATCTGAAAAAATGCAGCAAAGCCATTTATCCGGCGTATTACGATCAGGGACTCATTTCCATGTTCGGCATGCTTACGGGCACCATCAGCTCAGGCGTGCTCCTGCTGCGGGAAATCGACCCGGAGCTTTCCCCCCCCGCCGCCAATAATCTGATCACCGGCAGCAGCTTTGGCATCGTGCTGGGCGCGCCCATTCTGGTGCTGGTATCCCTGGCCGCCCAGAGCGAAGCCCTTTGCTGGGCCACTCTGGGGCTGATGGCGGCGTATCTGGCGCTGATGTGCCTGATCATTTTCCGCCTGAAGGAAAAGAAAGCATAAGCCTGGAAAACCAGGCATTTGGGCGGATCAAGCAAATAGAAAGGGGAGGGGTTACTCTATGAAAAAATGGCTGTCTATCCTGCTGATCGCTTCCATGCTGTGGGGCGTATGCTTCTCCGCGTCGGCGGATCAGCTGACAAAGCCGCTGAGCGAAGCCGTTCCTTTCGGCGTGGCCCACGCCAATAACGTGAACGCGCTGGCGGTGTATAAATCCGCCGCGGCGAGGAGCAGCGCCGATCAATTGAAGGACTATCAGGTGTGCGCCATCCTGTCCACTGAAACGGTGAGCAAAACCCTGTGGTATAAAATCCGGTACTTAAGCGGCAAATCCCTGAAGGAAGGATATATCAAGGGCGACGTGTTTTATCCGCTGACCTTGGCGGGACTGATCACGATTTCGGCGGACGCCGCCGCCGGGGAAACCCTGCGCGCGCTGATCAGCGCTTCCAATGCCAGCGCCTTCGTGACGGCCACAGCCACGCCCAAGCCCACCGCCACGCCTTCCGCCGCCCGGAAAGCCACGCCCAAGCCCACCGCTGCGCCCGCCACCGGCAGAAAGCGGTATGTGCTGAACACCAAGACCATGAAGTTCCATCTGCCCGGCTGCGCCGAGGTGGACAGGATCACCACCGAAAACCGGAAAAATACCACCACCACTCGGGAAGCCCTGATTGAACAGGGCTACGATCCCTGCCAGAAATGCAATCCGTGAACAAACGGATGGGTACAAAAAACCGCTCCTTCCGTTGCAGAGGGAGCGGTTTTTCGTTGGACGAACGCGCCGATTCAGTAGCCCTTTTTAATATCCACTAAGCGATGGAGGGGTTTCCCCGCGCAGTAGTTTTCAAAGTCCTCCAGGAACAGATCCACGATGCGGTCCTTGGTGTAGGGCAGGGTCATGTTTCCGGCCACGTGGGGCATCAAAAGCAGGTTGGGGCAGGTCCAGAGGGGATCGTCCTGGGGAAGGGGCTCTTGCTCAAACACGTCCAGGGCGGCCAGAAGACGGCCCTGACGCAGCTCCTTTTCCAGGGCAGCCTGATCGACCACCGATCCCCGGCCCACGTTGACGACCAGCGCCTGATCCGGAAGCAAAGACACCCGCCTGGCGTCCAGCAGCCGTTGGGTTTCCGGAGTGCCGGGCAGGGAGATGATCAGGATATCCGTCTGGGGCAGCAGAGCGTCCAGGGCCTCCTGCCGAAAAATCCTGTCAAAGAGCGCTTGGGGGTTTTTCCCGCTCCGGTTCATGCCCGCTATGCTTTCCGGCCCAAAGGCCCGCAGCCGCAGGGCGGTTTCCTGGCCGATGTCGCCGGTGCCCAGCAGCGTGATCCGGCTCCCCTTGATGGCGCGCACCGGCAGATCCCGCCGCCATTCCCGGCGGCTGACGATGGCGTTGTAGTCCCCCTGCCGCCGCAGCATTTCCAGGGTGACCATGATCACATGCTCGGCAATGGTGACGCCGTAAGCCCCGGAGGAATTGGAAAGCAGGGCGGATGGAGAGGCGAAGGCGTCCGGCGCGGTGAATTGATCCACCCCCGCCGAGGGAGTGCACAGCCAGCGCAGCCGGGGGCTGTTTTTGGCGAAAAAGGCGGATTGCCCAAACACGATTTCCGCGTCCGAAAGGTGGGGCAGCGCCTGGGCTTCGCTGTCAAAAAACAGCGCTTCAAAGCCATGGCGCGCCGCGGCGGCGCGGATTTTTTCCCGATGGGCTTCATTCAAAACAGAAATGACTGTGACCAGCTTTCTTTGCATAGGGCCCTCCCGGACAGCGCGGGAAAGATTCAATCCTGGGTGGTCTTTACGCTGTAATAGATTTTGTTGGGCACCATTTCCTGCTCATACTGGATGAACAGCTCTTCCACCGTGACGCACATATACCCGTTTTCAAACAGCCACTGGGCGGCCAGGCGGCCCGATTCGGGGGTGTTGTCCTTGATGTCGTGCATGAGGATAATGGAGCCGTCCTTGGTTTCGGCGCGGACCACGCTCATCACCCCGGCGGAGGATTTGCCCGTCCAGTCCTTGGTGTCCACGTCCCACTCGATGAGGGGCAGGTTCACCTTGGCCTTGATGAAATAATCAAAAATGCCGTAGGGCGCCCGCAGCATCCAGGGGCCCAGGCCCCAGGTTTCCGTCATGACCTTGTACATTTTTTCGGTATAGGCCTGGATGCGGGGAATGGTGGATTTGCTGGTGTCGGTGTGCTTATAGTGGTGGCTTTGCAGGGAATGGTTTTCGTCGTTCTGCCGCATGGCGATATCGGCGTATTCGGCGATGCGGTCGCCCACCAGGAAAAAGGTGGCCTGGGCCCCGTTGTGACGCAGGTTATTGAGCAGGGTGGCGGTGTTGGAATAGTCCGGCCCGTCGTCAAAGGTCAGGGCCACCATTTTATAATTGGTGTTGTCGGTTTGCCTTTCGCCGTACTCCGTCATATAGCCCCGGATAGCCCGGTAGGGGATGGTCACCCGCATCAGGGTGGGCTGCTTGGGATACAGGGTCCTGGCTTCGTAATGAAAGCTCAGGGAAACCGGCCCCAGCATAAAGGGCGTGTCCATCAGCGCGTCTTTGGTGCACAGGGAGGCCAGGGTCTCCGGGTCGGCCTCCAGGTGGGGGAAATAGCTGTTCAATTCCTCGTAGACCATGGCCCCCATGATGTCCCAGGCTTCGCTATCCTCCTCGAATAAATCGGAAAGAAACACCTGGTTTCCCGTGTCCATGTCGTACACCCGGCAGGCAAAGGGCGACTGCACCTGCTTGCGCTTGTAGCTTTCCCGGGCCAGCACCAAAAAGCTCACGCAGCTTTCCCCGCTGCGGGTGTTCACCACGTGCACGTCCAGGCGGCTGTTGCGCTTGGGGTTGCTGCTCTTTTGCATGTCCGGGGTCATTTTCTCCACAAAATCATCCACCAGGCCGTTGATTTCCCCGTCGGCCTCCGTCCGGGCGGTGGTCACATATTCCCAGGAAATGTATTTCTGATCGGAAATCAGCTTGTCCTTGACGGTGTATTTCACCTGAAAAGCCGCCGGAAAGCTGCTGGCCTTCTCCGCCAGCGCCGTCGCGGGCAGCAGCAGCGCGGCCGCCGCCAGCAGGGCGAAAAATCGCTTCATACGTATGTCCTCCAAAAAAGGATTTCCTCAAAAAATATACCATAGAAGCCCGGGACACGCAAGGGAAAGCAATGTAAAAATTACCTCTTTGGGGTCACAGCAGACGCATGTATTCCTGCCGCTGATCGGCAATGGCGTAAAGGGTCACGGCTTGCGCGGAATGATCCACCTTGTAGAACACCAGCCAGCGCATCACAGGAAGCACGCGGTAGCCTTGCCTGCGCAGGATGGCGTAACGGGGCAGGCTGCCGCTGTTGGGAAACGCTGCAAGCCGCATCACATCCTGCTCGATACGGTCCAGCGCGCTCAAAGCCGTGTCCACGTCGCCGGTGTCCTGAACAATATAAAAAATAATATCGTTCAGTTGATCGCTGAATGTGTCGGTGCGCAGCAGAGCATACTTCATCCGTTTTTCCTCTCGTTCAGTCTGGCACGAATATCCGCGAATGTGTCTTCGGCGGGGGCCGTCCGTCCGGCGGCGGCATCCTCCTCCGCCTCTGCCAGCATACGCAGCAGCTCCAGCTCCGCTTTCATTTGAGCGTATTCGGCGGCACTGAGCAGTACGGTGTCATTTCGGCCGTTTACCGTGATGTGAATGGGCTGGCGCGTTTCCCGGCACAGCTTGGAAAGATCGCTGTAATGGTTCCTTAGTTCAGCGGAAGGCCTGATTTGCTCCATGGGTTTTCTCCTCCTTTGTAATCATATTATATCATAATTTGCCTATGAAGACAAGAAAAAAGGAAAAAGTATGAATTTGTTAGCACTCGATTTTATTGAGTGCTAAATTTCTGTTGCATTTTGGAAAGGACCGTGGTATAATATGAAAGAAGGCGGCGGAGGGCTGGGCTGTTCGCCGCGTATCACCTGAAAGAAGGAAGATTGGCAATGGAAAATAAAGGAAACATTTCGATTCACGCGCAAAATATCATGCCGGTGATCAAGCGCTGGCTCTATTCCGATAAGGACATTTTTATCCGCGAAATGGTCAGCAACGGCTGCGACGCCATCACCAAATATAAAATGCTCAAGGGCGAAACGGGCGAGGATCTCCGGGTCACCGTCACGGTGGACAAGGAAGCGGGGGAGCTGCGCTTTACCGATAACGGCATCGGCATGACCGCCGAGGAAGTGGAAAAGTACATCAACCAGGTGGCCTTCTCCAGCGCCGAGGAATTTTTAAAGAATTACACCGGCGACGATAAGGGCGGCATCATCGGCCATTTCGGCTTGGGCTTTTATTCCGCCTTCATGGCCGCCGACAAGGTGACCATTGACACCCTGTCCTATCAGGAGGGCGCGGCCCCTGTTCTGTGGGAGAGCGAGGACGGCATGGCCTTCACCATGCGGGATGGCGGCCGCACGGAGCGGGGCACCACCATCATCCTGCATATCATGGATGAAGAAAAGGAATTCCTGGACGGCTACCGGGTGCGCCAGGTGCTGGATCGCTACTGCGGCTATATGAGCGTGCCCATCTATCTGGAGGATATGACCCCCGACGAAACCAAAAAGGACCCCGACGAGCCCACCGGCACCGAGGAGGAAGAAAAGGAAAAGGCCCAAACGCCCATCAACGACGTGCATCCCCTGTGGCTGAAAGCGCCCAAGGAATGCACCGAGGAAGAATATAAGGAAACCTATCATAAGCTGTTCCACACCTTTGAGGACCCGCTGTTCTGGGTGCATCTGAACGTGGACTATCCCTTTAACTTGAAGGGCATCCTGTACTTCCCCCGGATCAAGCGGGACTTCGGCGGCCAGGAGGGCGAAATCAAGCTGTTCAACCGGCAGGTGTTCGTGGCGGACAACATCAAAGAAGTGATTCCCGAATTCCTGATGCTCCTCAAGGGCGTCATTGACTGCCCCGACCTGCCCCTGAACGTGAGCCGCTCCTTCCTGCAAAACGATGGCTATGTGAAAAAGATTTCCGCCCACATCACCAAGAAGGTGGCGGACCGGCTCAACGGCCTGTTCAACACCGAGCGCAAGCAGTACGAAACCTACTGGGACGACATTCACCCCTTCGTCAAGTATGGCTGCGTGCGGGACAGCAAGTTCTATGACATGGTGAAGGGCAGCCTGCTGTTCAAGACCACCGCCGGGGAATATCTGACTCTGGACGAATACCGCGCCCGCAACGAGGGCAAGGCGGAAAAGAAGGTGTATTACACCACTGAGCAGAACCGCCAGGCGGCGGCCGTGGCCCTGTACACCGAAAAGGGCATTGACGTGGCCGTGATGGACACCCTGATCGATATGAACTTTATGAGCTTCATGGAGTTTGGCGGCGGCAACGAGGGCCTGCAGTTCGTCCGGGTGGACGCCGACGTGACCGGCCTGACCGAGGAAAGCGAAGAAGGCAAGGACATCGACCAGGGCAAGATGGAAAAGCTGTTCCGGGACGCTTTGGGCGATCAGGAGCTGACCGTGAAGATCGAGGCCCTCAGCGACCATGACCTGCCTGTGGTGCTGACGGAGGAAGAACAGGTGCGCCGTTACAAGGAAATGAGCGCCATGTACGGCCAGGACTTCGGCTTCCCCTCCAAATATACCCTGGTGCTCAACCGCCTGTGCCCCACCATCCGCGCCCTGGCCGCCATGGAAGAAGGCGACATGAGCGCCCTGCTGTGCAGGCAGCTGTTTGACCTGGCCCGCCTGTCCAGCCGTCCCCTGGAGGCGGAGGACCTCAAGTCCTTCATCGCCCGCAGCAACGAGCTGATCGCCAAGCTGGCGGAAAAGGCCTGAGGCGGGAAAGCGAATAAGAGCATAGATTGAAGAATCCTGTGCATTGACAGTATGTCCCGGAAGCGGGAAACGCCGGAAGATCGGCTTTCCCTTTCCGGGACGATTTTCTTGGTTCATTACAAAATCTTGTGGGGATACTACCAACCAATCTATGGTTCTTTCCTCCGTAAAGCATTAGAAAAGGAAGATTGGGGTTTATCAATTCCTGGATTGCTTTCTCGGAGGGGGGGTGGGGGGAACCTCTCTTTGGCATCCAAAGAGAGGTTCCCCCCACAAACTTTTGCATTGAGTCATTTTATTTGTCGCTTTTCAGGCGACCTGCGGGCCGCCTTTTTCGTGTATGATGATAGCGCAAGGACGGAAAGAACCTGCGGAAAACATAAAGGGGGAAAGAATACGATGAAAAAGAATTTGACGGAAATGGTGTTTATCCTGGACAAAAGCGGCTCCATGGCCGGGCTGGAAGCCGACACCATCGGCGGCTTCAACAGCATGATCCGGCGGCAGAAGGCCCAGGAAGGGGAGGCGCTGGTGTCCACAGTGCTGTTTTCTTATGACAGCGCCGTGATCCATGACCGGGTGGCGCTGGACAAAATCCAGCCCATGACGGAGAGAGAATATTTCGTGGGCGGCGGCACGGCGCTTATCGACGCCATCGGCGGGGCCATTCACCACATCGGCAACGTGCATAAATATGCCCGGGAAGAGGACCGCCCCGAGCACACGATTTTCGTGATCACCACCGACGGCATGGAAAACGCCAGCAGGCGCTATACCGCCCAGCAGGTGAAGGACATGATCCAGCGGCAGAAGGAAAAGTACGGCTGGGAGTTTTTGTTCCTGGGGGCCAATATCGACGCTGTGGAGACCGCCGCCCATTTCGGCATTGCCGAGGATCGGGCCGTATCCTTCCATAACGACGCTGCCGGCCAGGCGCTGAATTATGCCAGCGTGAGCGATGCGGTATGCCAGGTGCGCGCCAACGCGAAGCTGGATCGGAGCTGGAAAAGCAGGATCGAAGAGGATTTTGCTTCCCGGAAGAAGGAATAATCATGCCAGGCATGGAAAACCTGACGGAAGAAGCGCAACAAAATCGGATCAGCTGTGATCTTCCGTTTTCTTTTCCTTTGCTTTTTGCCTGACTTTCTTATATGGGAACGATTTTGGACAGTAAGAAAAGGATTTTTTCTTGCAAATCACAACATAAAAAGTAGACTTTTCAATTGATTTGTGCTATATTATAAAAAGAATACGATTGATGATTCAGCTTCTGACAGGCATTCGTCACATGAATCGGATAAACAAGCGCTGCACGAAGGAAAATCGCTGTCGAAGAAAACACTGGAATAGAAATGGAAGCCATAATAAAAAAAGGAGAATGACAAAAGACAAGGGAATTCATCTGCGTTCTGTTGGCTGTTCTGCTGATGGCGCTCACGATGCCCGCGCTGGCATGTTCACCGCTATGCAACTTGATCGACTTTTCCGTTCCCCCGCTGCCAATACGGAATCGGCTGCGGCAAGTGCCCTGTGTTACACCGCGCCGGGTACATCCGCCGATCGCGCGGCGAATGGAAAAGCATCTGTAGCCAGGAACCATGATATGTGCATCGGTGGATTGAGACGGGGCAGCGGTTGGCTGCTGGTTCGGTATGATCATGTTGGTATCAACTGAAAAGCGGTTGCAGTAACAAGGTACAAAAATGAAGGAGGTATTCCCATGAAGAAACGGATGACTGCTCTTTTGACTATTCTGATGCTCCTCGTGGCCAGCACAGGATATGCCTACACCAACAGGAACGACATCTACAGTGTCGTAGATTTCAAATTCTTCCAGGCCCCAAGCGGTATCGGCTGCGGTCTGTGTCCGGTCTATACTGCGCCCAGCAAGAGCGCTTACCGGGTCGGAAATGCCCAGTGCAATACAAATTACGAATTATACCTGGTTGGATATGAAAATGGATGGCTTCTGGTACGCTATGAAACGAACAACGGGGGAGTCAGAGTCGGTTATATCCCGTTGGAATATGTCAGCGGTGTGAAGAGTAAAGTCAATTCAATCAACCGCGGTGTTGATTACATCGGCCAATTCAGCTATATTGAGCGCACTGCAACAGAGGATATGTATATCACCGATAATCCCAAGACCAGCAATCTTGCGTTCTCTTCCTTCGGAACAATCAGAAGAGGGTCCACCTACTGGATTCTCGGAAAATATACGTATTATGGAAATTGGTGGTATGTAGAGGCGAAAGTGAATGGACAGTATGCCCGCGGTTTTATCAGCCGTGATTATTCACCTAATCCTGGTCCTAATCCTGGCCCTTATCCTTCCAATAGCCTTGGAAAAATCACAGTAACAGCTGACGCGTCCATCGTACGCCAGAACGCCGACACGAATTCGGTCATGGTCGCGCGGGTGAACGCCTATGAAGAATATCCCTACTATGAGGTAAAATACGGAAATACCGCGAAGCCCTGGTATTACATTTATGTAGATGGCGTTTGGGGTTGGATTTCCGGCGGTCGGTGCCGCGTCAAATGACATGAGGCTTTTTCCGATTGCTGAAGGAATCATCCATCTGGATCAGAAGGAAAATCATCTGCATGGATGGCGCTTGGGATGGATTTCGGAAGGGATGGCAGCCTTATATTGCTAAGCCGTGTTTAGTTTTTCGGTTCATAGCAAAAGTTAGTGAGTGGAACCTCTCTTATAGCCAGGCGGCCCGAAGGGACGCCTGGCGCAAATTCACCCGAATAGCATGGTGAAAGGAGCATGGGCAAGCACAGCGCAGGCCGTGCGAAGCAGCTCCAAAGAGCGGTTCCCCCACTAACTTTTGCAATGAGCCTTTTTCTTTTCCGGCGTCGGGCGTCAATCAGAGCACAGGATATCCGCGTCCACTAAATGGACGTACATATCCTGATCCTCATAATAGATTTCAAAGCGTCCCGTGACGGTGACATTGGAGCCGGGTTCCGGCAGCTCCACCCCTTCCTTGGGCACGAATTCCAGGCCCTGGGCGCAGCAGGCGGTCACGTCGGCGATCATGCACAGGTGATACAGGTTATTGGTATACAGATCGTCGATATAATCATAATACCCGGACACCCGCACCACCTTGCCTTCATACTGGCTGGGGTCTTCCATCATGGCGGCTACCTGGGAAAAAACGATCAGGCTGCTCATGCCGCTTAAATCCAAATCAATCTGGGGCATGCCCTCGCCCAAAGCGGCCAAAGGGGAAACTGCGAAAAGCAGGGCCAGAAGGAGAGAAAAGAGCTTTCGTTTCATTTTTCCTTCCTCCTCATTGCGCAAGCGCCACGGTGGTGGCGTTCAAGGCGCCGGAGGCCACCGTACCGCTCAGATTGATCATGGTGCCGATGGTCATGGACGCGGTGGTCTGCCCCTGATACAGGATCTGCCAGGAGCCGTCGTAATACGGATCTTCCAGAACGCCGGGGCCCGCCACGCGGCCGTACGCCGTGAAGGTTTTTCCTTCAAAGGATTCGGGCTTGTTGGCAATATTGATCACCTGCACCCGCTCCAGGGTATCGCTCATGGTGCGCATGTTCAGTTCCGCGCTTTCCCCTGTAAAGGAAACCACTGTTTGAATTTGGGCGTCGGCGATCCAGTAGCCGTCCAGGGCCTTTTCATCCGCCATGAACGCGCCGCTCACCGTGACCAGAGAGCCGGGGGCGGGCAGGTTCTTGGTGTCCCGGGGCACGATTTCCCATTGCCAGTCGCAGCACCTGGTGTTGTCCAGGAAGCCCCACACATAATAGCGGGTCACATTGGAATAGGCGTCCTGGAGCACGGTGAACACGCCGTTCTTGGTCGCCGGCTGGCCGGTGTACTGGCTGCCGTAATTGTTATAGAAGATGTTCTGATACAGCAGGTATTCCGCCTGGTTCAGCACCACGGGCACCTCCGCGGCGGTTTTTTCGCCGCCGGCGGAGGCTGCGCTTTCGTTGTTTCCGCAGCCCGCGCACAGCAGGGCGACGATCAGCAGCAGCGCCAGCAAAAGTCCTTTTTTCTTCATTGTCTTTTCTCTCCTTTTTACAGCTTCACGCCTGCCAGGCTCAGCCCCCAGCAGATCAGGAACACCAGCATATCCGCCGCCACGATGGTGGAGCCCACCGGCGTATCGGCCACAATGGAAATCATAATGCCCAGAACCGCGCAGGTCACCGACAGCACCGCCGAGCAAAGGGTGACGCCCTTGAAGCTGCGGAACAGCCGCATGGCGCTCATGGCGGGGGAAATGATCAGGGCGGAAATCAGCAGGGAGCCCACCAGGTTCATGGCCAGCACAATGATGACGGCAATGACCACGGCGATGAGCAGGTTATAGGCCTCCGCCCGGGTGCCTGCCGCCTTGGCAAAATCCTCGTCAAAGGTGACGGCGAAAATTTTATGGTAAAACAGGATGAAGATGATCACCACCGCCACGGACAGCCCCTCGCACAGCCACACCTCGTTCTGCTTCAAGGTCATGATGGAGGTGGAGCCGAACAGGGAGGAGCATACGTCGGCGGACACGTTGCCGGAGCGGTAAGGGGATTTGTTCAGCAGCAAATATCCCAGGGCCAGCGCGCCCACGGAAATCATGGCCACGGCGGCGTCGCCCTTGATTTTCGTGTTCTGCCCGGTGCGCAGCAGCAGCACGGCGCACAGCACCGTCAGCGGCAGCGCCAGCAGCATTTGATTGGTCAGCCGCAGCACGCTGGCCACAGCCATGGCCCCAAAGGCCACGTGGGACAGGCCGTCGCCGATAAAGGAAAACCGCTTCAGCACCAGCGTCACCCCCAGCAGGGAGGAGCACAGGGCAATCAGCACCGCCACGATCAGGGCGTTCTGCACATAGGGCAGGCTCAAATACAGGGAAAGATTGTTCATGCCTGCTTCCCTCCTTCCGCGTCCAGAAACCGCCGGGCAATGGGGCTGTGGACGTATTCCTCCACCGGGCCGAAAAACACCTGATGCCCCACGTGGAGGATGTGGGTAGCATAGCGCACGGCGGCGGCAATGTCGTGGGAAATCATGATGATGGTCACGCCCTCCTGCCGGTTCAGGCTTTCGATCAGCTGATACATTTCCGCTGTCACCTTGGGGTCCAGGCCGGATACGGGCTCATCCAGCAGCAGCAGCTTCCGGGTGGCGCACAGGGCCCGGGCCAGGAGCACCCGCTGCTGCTGGCCCCCGGACAATTCCCGGTAGCACCGCCTGGCAAAAGGCATGATGCCCATTTTCTCCATGTTTTCCCGGACCAGCTGCTTTTCTTCCTTGCTGTAAAAGGGGCGCCTGCCCATGCGGGCCTGGCAGCCGCTTCGCACGATCTCCCACACCGTGGCGGGGAAATCCTTCTGCACGGCGGTTTGCTGGGGCAGATAGCCGATTTCGTTGGGCTTGAGGCCATCGCCGAAGGCGATGCTGCCGGACAGGGGCCGCTGCAGGCTGAGCATGGTTTTCATGAGGGTGGATTTGCCCGAGCCGTTTTCCCCCACAATGCACAGATAATTTCCCGCTTCCACCGAAAAATTCAGCCCGGTCAGTATTTCATGGCCGTCGTAACCCAGGGAAAGATCCTTTACGTTGATCAGTGCCATTGTTTTTTTCTCCTTAGTTCAGCGCTTCCCGCAGCACCTGCAGGTTTTCTTCCATGATGGTCAGGTAATTGGCCCCCGCCGCCACGTCTCCAGAGGTGATGGACTGCATGGAATTCAGGCTCAGCAGCTTTTGATTTTTCGTTTCCGTGGCGTCCCGCACCGTTTCGGCGATGCGGGTCTTGGGGCTTTCCAGGGTCATGATGGCGCGGAGGCCCAATTCATTGACCTTGTTTGCCAGGAACAGGATGGTCTGGAAGCTGGCTTCCGTTTCCGCGGAGCAGCCGGAGAAGGCGGCGAAATAGGAAAGCCCGTAATCCTCCATCAGATACCGGAAGGCGAACCGGTCGCCGAACACCAGGGTATCAAAGGCCGCGGCGTTCACCGCCTCCTGATACCGCCTGTCCAGGGCCGCCAGCTTTTCTTCATAGGCCGCGGTGTTGGTCCGGTAGGCGTCGGCGTGGGCGGCATCCAACGCGCACAGGGTATCGGCAATTTTTGCCACCAGCGCCTGAGCGTTTTTCAGGCTCAGCCACACATGCTCGTCGGCTTCTTCTTCCTCTTCTTCCCCGTGCTCTTCTTCTTCATGCTCCATGCCCTCCACGATCTCCTCGATCCTGACCCGGTCGCCCAAAGCGTCCAGCATACTCAGGCGGGTGAGATGATCGTTGCGGGCGGTTTCCAGCACGTCGTCCACCCATCTGTCGCTTTCCCCGCCTACATACAGAAATAGGTCGCACTGGGACAGGGTGACGATGTCCTTCACCGTGGGCTGGAAATTATGCAGGTCGGCCCCGGTATCCAATAGCAGCGTCAGCTCCACATTTCCGCTGTCTCCCGCAATTTGCCGCACCCAATCATACAGGGGAAAAATGGTGGCGACGATTTTCAGCTTTTCTCCTTCTGCCAGGGCCGGGCCTGGCAAAGCCTGGGCCAGCAGCAGCGCCAGAACCAGCAGACCGATACACAGCTTTTTCATTTTTTTCTTCCTCCTTGATTTTCCATATTATTCCATATGAATGTATACAAAAAACACAAGGCAATTCAAAACGCCCGAAAAAGGGCGGACCGCCCCTTTCCGTGAAACGTCCAAAAAACCTTGTGCTTCAAAAAGCCGTCAATTATTCAATTGTACCTTCCACTGCACCAGAGAGCCGCACGCGAACCGGGCCCCCGTTTCCTGAACGGAAGCCTGCCGCCTCCGGGCGGAAAACGCCAGCAGCAGCAGCGTGACCGCAAACAGCACGTACCCCGACAGCACGGCCGCCGCCCGGGAGGCGCAATCGCAGGTTTTGCAGTGATGCCCCACGCAGCAATGCCCCGCGGCCATCACCAGATAGGCGGAGGAAACCGTCAGCATCAGCGCCATCAGCGCGAACAAAACCCACGCCACGATCCTTCTGCGCTCCATGCCGGTTCCCTCCTTTCTCTCTTTTCCGTGATTTTACCACAGATTGACAAATTGTCAACCCGCAGACATATTTTTAACAATTTTATCTGAATAGCCCTTCAGCCTGTGAATAATCAATCAGGAGGGAATGAGAAGTTGATTGTTTGCGCAGCTTTCAACTCCTCACTCCTCTCTCCTAACTCCTCACTTTTTAAATTGTTTCCACCTTGATCAGATTGGTGTTGCCGGACTTGGCGTTGGGCAGGCCGCCGGTGATGACGATCTTGTCTCCGGGCTGGAGATGCAGCAGCTCCTTGGCCTTCTGGGTGGCCACGTAGAACAGCACATCGGTGGAGGTATAGGTGTCCGCCAGAGCGGGGGTGACGCCCCAGGACAGGGACAGGCGGCGCATGGCGTGTTCGCTGGTGGTCAGGCCCAGGATGTCCATGGGGGCCCGGAAGCGGGAAATCATGCGCACCGTGCCGCCGCTCAGGGAGCAGACCACAATGGCCTTGGCCCCGATGTCGATGGCCATGCCGCAGGTGGCGTGGGAGATGGCGTCCACGGTGTTGTGGGTGATGAATTCGGCGGTGCGGAAGCGCTGGGCATAATTGATTTTCTTTTCGGTGGCCTCGGCGATTTTCGCCATCACGGAAACGGACTCCACGGGATACTTGCCCGCGGCGGTTTCACCGGAGAGCATGATGGCGCTGGAGCCGTCGTAGACGGCGTTGGCCACGTCGGAAATTTCCGCGCGGGTGGGGCGGGCGTTGTGGATCATGGATTCCAGCATTTCCGTAGCGGTGATCACCCGCTTGCCGATGATGCGGCATTTGTCGATCAGGTGCTTCTGCACGGCGGGCAGCTCCTCATAGGGGATTTCCACGCCCATGTCGCCCCGGCCGATCATGATGCCCTCGCAGGCCTGGCAGATTTCCTCGATATTGTCGATGCCGCTCTGGTTTTCGATCTTGGCGATGAGGCTGATGTGCTTGGCCCCGTTCGCCTCCATGAAGGCCCGCAGATCCAGCAGATCCTGCTTCCGGGAAACGAAGGAGCAGGCCACGTAATCCACGTCGTGCTGGATGCCGAAAAGCAAATCGGCCTTGTCCTGTTCGCTTAAGTACACCTGATTGAGCACCTTGCCGGGGAAGGACATGCTCTTGCGGTCGCTGAGCTCGCCGCCCACCACCACCTTGCACCGGATTTCGGGGCCCACGATTTCATCCACGTCCATGGCGATCAGGCCGTTATTGATCAGCACCCGGTTGCCGGGCTTCAAATCCTTGTTCAGGTCCGCGTAGGTAACGGACACCTGCTCCTCGTTGCCCTCCACGTCGTCCACCCGCAGGGTGAAATCCTGGCCCTCCTGGAGGGTGATCTTGTGGTTGGCGAAGGTTTTGATGCGGTACTCGGGGCCCTTGGTGTCCAGCATGATGGCTACGGGCAGGTTCAGCCGCTCCCGCACTGCCTTGATCCGGCGGATCTTTTCCGCGTGCTCCTCATGGGTGCCGTGGGAAAAATTGATCCGGGCCACGTTCATGCCCGCCAGCATCATCCTTTCCAGGATTTCTTCGGATTCGCTGGCCGGGCCGATGGTGCACACGATTTTCGTTTTGCGCATGGGGATTTCTCCTTTCATTGGTGGCATTATTTTTTTCATATGGAAGAGCTTTTCCGTCTTATTTATTCGCGTTCTAAAATCATAACAAGTATGTTCTCAAGGATGGTTTTCAAATACAGCAAAGAGGAACGCTGGGCGCTGCGCGCGCCCAGACCTGCGCCAGGGGGATGATTCCCTGGCTTTCCCCGGATGCTTTGCATCCGGGTTGGCGGCTTTGCCGCCGGGCCAGAAGCACCACGGCGCCAATTCAATCTTCCGCGTTCCTCCCAGCATCAGCGGGAACCATGTTGTTTTTTCATCTCAAGCGTTATCCGCTATTGGAGTCCAGAGGATGAAATCCTTTGGTGCAGGGGTAGGATCACATAGGCCCCTGCTTCGTCGTTTTCCTTTGCATCATGACTGTATGATTTTAAAAGAGGAAAAGTATTAGATCGCTTTTTTCAGCAGGGGATCGGAAATGGTTTTGCGGAAGAAGGTGATCAGCGGGCCCATGAACAGGGCCGTGATCACCGTGCCCACCCCGGGCACGCAGCCCATCAGGAACCCCAGCAGGGTGCAGATCAAATCCGTGCAGATGCGCACTGCCCGGAAGGGAACGGCTTTCCCAAACAGCCGGGGCCGCTTGTCCGCAATGTGCAGGGGAATGGCGTCGTAGGCGGACACGCCCAGGTCGGCGGTGTAATACAGGGCTGCCGCAATGCAGGACAGCACGATGCCCGCCAGCAGGAAGGCGATCTGCCCCGGCAGGGTGGGCATGCCGAAGATTTTCGCCAGCAGCCCTTCCGTAAATTCCGCCACATAGCCCAGCAGAAACAGGTTAATAAACGTGGAAATGCCGATGTAGTGCCTGTCCAGGAAAAAGACAGCGATCAGCATCACCGCGTTGATGATCATATAGAGGGTGCCAAAGTGAATGGGAATCAGGTTGTTCAGTCCCGCGCACAGGCACTGGAAGGGGTCCACCCCGAAAAAGGCGCGCTTAAACAATCCCACGCTGACCCCCGCCAGCAGCATGCCCGCCAGCGCCATCACGATCCTGCGCTTCATCAGCGGGGTTTTCAATTGGTCCATAAAGCTGTTCTCCATCTTCCTGTGTGATCTGATTCAGGGAAATACCCGTTCAAATTCCTCGCACACCACCGGCATCTCCTCCTCAAAGGGCTGGCCGATGGCGGCCAATTCTTTTGTGAAAAAAACCCGGTGCACCTGCCGCCAGGAAGCAAGGCTCAAATCGTCCTCTCCCTCCCGGGCGGCATGGGCGGCTGTGACCTCGTGAAACGGAGCAATATACACCTGGGTGGTGCGGATGACACACACAGCCTCGTTTCGGCTGTTCAGGATCACGCTGTATTCCCCCGCCCGGGGCAGGGGCTCGCCCTCCGCTTCATACAGGGGAAAGGCCGAGGCCGTGGCCGTCTTTTGTCCCGCCAGCACAAGCGCGGCCAGCCCGTCCGGGTCGCCGCCAAACTGCCAGGCGTCGTATGCTCCCTTTTCCCCGTACAGGGCCCACATTTCTTTGGCGGTCATAAAGTATTTGTCCTTTCGGCCTTCGCTTGATCCGGATTTATTGGGGGAAGAGCCGGAGCAGCTCTTCCCGGGAGGTGGACAGATTGTCCCCGTGCACATAGCCGCTGATGGGTTCGGAGGATGATTCGCCGCTTTCGTCCACCACGACCACCTCAAACATGTTCAGCGCCTTATCATAGCCCACCACATGCAGCATCGTTCCTTCTTCCAGCCGCATCACGGATTGCTTGTTCTCGTCCCGCAGGGCGATCCGCTTTTCCACCGTCACCTGCTCCGGAGAAGCCTGCACCGCCGCATTGTCCGCCGCTTCCATCAGGGCTTCGTCCAGGTTGGTCATACCCAGGTAAATGATGATGCTGTCGTAGGACTGCCGAAAATCATTGTAATCCGCGGTCAGGCGCAGGCCCGTATGGTTGGCTCCCCGCCAGGGGTAGGTGCGGCGGATGGTGGTCACGGGGCCGTTATAGATGCCCTGATCCGTGGTGATCATGGCGAAGCCTTGTGTGGTGGCTTCTTCTTCTTTTGCCTGGCCAAAGGTTGCGAACAGCTCCTCCAGCAGGGCGGAGAGCATGCCTTCATCGGGATACGCATATTTTTCCAGCTTGACCATATACAGCTGGGCCTGCTCCCGCTCCATTTCCCCGTCCTCATTCCGGCCGCAGTAGCAATACAGCTCGGCCCGGTCCACATCCAGGCCGTGGAAGCGGATCTTGACGGTGCTGGAAGCGGCGGTGTAGCCTGCCACGGCGGGGCTCATGACAGACGGGTCTGCCCACAGGGGAAGCCGGGCAGGATAAAAGGCTTCCGCCGTCATGCCGTTTATGCCGCAGGCGGCGATTTCCTCCAGGCCGCTTCCCCAGGCAAGGGTAAAGTCTTCCTCGTTCCGGGTAAAAGTAAACTCCGCAGGCTGCCGTTCCGCCTGGGCGGAAGAAGACAAAAGAACCCATACAAAAAGGAAAACCAGAACCACGATTTGCTTTTTCATGCCGCGATACCTTTCACTGGAATTTGCAAACAGCCTGGAGCGCGCGCGGGCGCCCCAGGCTGCAATGGAAAACGGATTATTTCCGGACGACTTCCTTGGCGGCCTTCACCGCGTTTTCCACGGTGAAGCCGAATTCCCTGAACAGGGTCGCCGCGGGAGCGGAAGCGCCGAAGTGATCGATGCCCAGAGCCTTGCCGTCCAGGCCGGTGAAGCGGTACCAGGGCATGGTGACCCCGGCTTCCATGCTGACCCGGGCGCGGACGCAGGGCGGAATGACCTTGTCCTGATATTCCTTGGGCTGCTTTAAGAACAGCTCCATGCAGGGCATGGAAATGACCCGGGCGTCGATGCCGTCCTTCTTGAGTTCTTCCCTGGCGCCCATCATCTGCTCCACCTCGGAGCCGGAGGCCAGCAGCAGCACGTCGGGGGTTTCCTTTTCGGAATCGGCCAGGATATAGCCGCCCTTCATGGCTTCGCAGCCGCTGCCTTCATACTGGGGCAGGTTCTGCCTGGTCAGCACCAGGCAGGTGGGCAGCCCGGCGGTGAGGGCGGTGAGCCAGGCGGCAGTGGTTTCCTTGCCGTCGGCGGGGCGGAACACCAGCATATCGGGAATGGCCCTGAGGCCCGCCAGCTGCTCGATGGGCTCATGGGTCGCGCCGTCCTCGCCTACGCCAATGGAGTCATGGGTGAGCACATAGGTGACGGGCAGCTTCATGATGGCGCTCATGCGCATGGCGTGCTTCATATAATCGCTGAACACGAAGAAAGTGCCGCAGAACACCCGCAGGCCGCCGTGGAGGGCGATGCCGTTGCAGATGGCCGCCATGGCGTGCTCCCGGACGCCAAAGTGCAGGTTCCGGCCCGCCCGGTTTTCAGCGGAGTAATCGCCGCCGTCCTTGATGTTGGTCTTGTTGGAGGGGGCCAGGTCGGCGCTGCCGCCCACCAGGTTGGGGAGCAGCTTGGCCAGCCGGTTGATCATTTCGCCGGAGGTGGCGCGGGTGGCCATATTGGCGTCCCAGGCCCACAGGGCGTCGTTGAGCGCCACGTCGTCGGGCAGCTCGCTGCTGTGCCAGGCTTCCCATTCCTCGGCCAGCTCGGGATACGCCTTGCAGTAGGCCACGAACAGATCGTTCCAGGCGGCCTCGGCCTTTTCGTTCTTTTCCATCTGGGCCTTGGCGTGGTCATACACCTCGGGCAGCACGCAGAAATCGTCCTCGGGCATGCCCAGGTTCTTCTTGGTTTCCTTCACGTTGTCCACGCCCAGGGGTTCGCCGTGAGCGGAGGACTTGCCTTCCTTGGCGGGGCAGCCGAAGCCGATCTTGGTGGGGCACACGATCAGGGTGGGCCGCTCGTCCTGCTTGGCTTCCTCGATGGCGGCGGTGATGGCGTCCACGTCGTTGCCGTCCTGGAGGCGGATCACCTGCCAGCCATAGGCTTCAAAGCGGGCGGGCACGTTTTCCCGGAAGGCGATATCGGTGTTGCCTTCAATGGAGATTTCGTTGTCGTCATAAAGCAGGGTCAGCTTGCCCAGCTTCAGGGTGCCGGCCAGGGAGGCGGCCTCGCTGGCGATGCCCTCCATCATGCAGCCGTCGCCGCAGAAGGCGTACACCCGGTGGTCCACAATGGGGAAATTGGGCCGGTTAAAGTGGGCGGCCAGCATGGTTTCGGCGATAGCGAAGCCCACGGCGTTGGCCACGCCCTGGCCCAGGGGGCCGGTGGTGGTTTCCACGCCCACGGTGTGGCGGTATTCGGGATGGCCGGGGGTCTTGCTGCCCCACTGGCGGAACTGCTTCATATCGTCCATGGTCAGGCCATAGCCGGTCAAATGCAGCATGGTGTAAATCAGGGCGCTGGCGTGGCCGGAGGAGAGCACGAACCGGTCGCGGTCCGGCCAGGCGGGGTCCTTGGGGTTATGCTTCATGGCGTTCATCCACACGGCATAGGCCATGGGGGCCATGCCCATGGGGGCGCCGGGATGGCCGCTGTTGGCCTTCTGCACGGTGTCGGCGGCCAGGGTGCGGATGTTATTGACGGTTAATTGACGGATGTCCATGGCAATCATTCCTCCCGTTTTTTTGTTGATCCTGGGTGTTTCTTTTCATATAACGTTTATTTGCCGGAATAAAATTCGGTTTTGGTTTCGTTGGCCTGAATCAGCACGGAGCTTTGATGGAAGGTCTCAATCAGCTCGCCGCACAGGGCATGCACCTTGTCCAGCGTGGTATCGCTGAGATAAATCACCAGGGTGTATTCCTGATACGCCGTTCCCCAGTCGTCGATCCAGCCGCCGTTGGCTTCCTGGATGGTGTAGCCGCCGAAGGTCCGGATCAGGATGCTTTTCAGCTTTTCCTTGGCCTCTTCCGGGGGGAAAACCGGCTCGTTGGTATTTTGATCGTTGGTGCCCAGATACAGAACGTACTGCACGTCGGGGTCCGCCTGTTTTCTGGGGGCCAGGGTCAGATACAGATTCACGGCGGACAGGCACAGCGCCACGGCGGAAAGAACGCAAATCAGGGCTCCCAGCTTTTTGCTCATAGGATTCTTCCTCCCTTGTCCCTGATTTTTTCCTTTATTCCTGGCCCACGAAGGCTTTGAGCTTGCTCAGGTCGATGCCATCCACGCCTTCCAGCACATCCAGCAGGGCCTTGGCCATTTGCTTCACGCCGCCCTTCACATCGCTTTCGATGTTCAGGGGCAGCACCGGGTCATGCACGCTGAGGCGCAGCAGGAACCAGCCGTTCATCAGCCCCTCGTCCAGGTCGAAATTGATGCGCACGCCCTCCCGGTTATCGGGGGCGATATGCCAGCCGGGGGCGAAGGCGGCGTGGTCCATCACCTTTTCGATGGCGGCGCGGCCCGCGGCCCGGAAATCCTCGGCGGTGATGTCCAGGCGGATCTCCGTGCTTTCCACCGGCTCCCGCAGATCGGCAATCAGGTCGGTGAGCTCCTTGCCCTCTTTCTTTAAGCGCATGGCTTCGCAGATCAGCACTGTGACCAGATACATGCCGTCATCCAGGAAATGGTTTTCCCGCAGGGCGGCGTGGCCGCTGGTTTCGATAGCCAGGGGGCAGTTGAGCCCCGCCTCGTTCAGGCGCTTGGCCTCGTCGATCACGTTGCGGTAGCCCCGCTTATAGCGGTAATGCTCGCCGCCCCATTCCATGATGAACTGGGCCAGGCCGGAGGAGGTGACGGAGTCGGTGACGATGGTGAGGCCGGGCTCCCTGTCCAGCAGCACGGCGGAAATCAGGGCGATCAGGCGGTTGCGGTTGATTTCCCGGCCGTGATGGTCCACGATGGCGGCCCGGTCGCAGTCGGTGTCAAAGATCACGCCCAGGTCGGCCCCCACCTTCACCACGGCAGCGCTGATGGACTGCATGGCCTGCTCGTTCTCCGGGTTGGGGATATGGTTGGGGAACATGCCGTCCGGCTCCAGGAACTGGCTGCCTTCCACCCACGCGCCCAAGTCTTCCATGAGATTGGCGTAGAAGCCGCCCGCGCCGTTGCCCGCGTCCACCACCACATGCAATCCCAGCAGGGGCTTTTGCACGTCGGTGTCCAGGCCTTTGCGCACCCGGTCCTTCAGCTGCTCGCAGTACACCGGCAGGAAATCCCGCTTCACGATGGGGGAGGAGCCGCCGGTCAGCGCCGCGTCGCTTTCGGCGATATCCAGGATGGCGTCCAGGTCATGGCTGTCGATGCCGCCCTCTTTGGTAAAAAATTTCAGACCGTTGCGGTCATAGGGATGGTGGCTGGCGGTGATCATCACGGAACCGTCGCAGCCAAAGCCCTCGGTGATCAGGCTCATATACATGGCGGGGGTGGTGCACATGCCGTAGGTTTCCACCTGGGCCCCTGCCATCATGCAGCCCTCCGCGCAGGCGTTCAGCAGCGCTTCGCCGGTGACGCGGGAATCCCGTCCCAGGGCGACCCGGGGATTGTCAATGCCCCGCTTCTTCAGCCAGGCCACAAAGGCCCCGCCGATCCGGGCGGCCACCTCCCCCGTCAGGGGCGCGCCATCGCCCAGCGCCCGTCCGCGCACGTCCGTGCCGCTTTTCAGCCCACGCAAACCAGTACTCATACATTTCCTCCAATCAGTTTCTGTTCGGCGGCAAGCCTTTGGAAATCGTTGAACAGAGATTCCTTCAGTCCTGCCGCTCCATCATGTTCATGGCGTCCTCCACGCAGCCCCGGAAAATCCAGTACAGCGGGGCCAGCGCGGTATAATCATCCATCACCCGCTTCACAATGTCAGGCGAATGGATCCATGCCAAAGAAGTGTTCATCCGTTGGGCGTAGATCTGCTTTTTGAGATACCAGGGCCGGAGCAATTCCGGCAATTCCTCCGGCGGCTTCATCTTCTTCCATTCCTGGCCCGCCAGGCAGAAGCCCCGGTCCCGCAGCACCGGAAGCAGCCGCAGGAAGTCGTCGGGCCGCGCCGCCATTTTCCTGCGCATGGCATCCATGATTTCCCGGGTTTCTCCCCAAATACCCACGCCCCAGGTCACGTCCTCGGGGCTGATCTCGAACCAGTAGAAGGGGGCGCCGTCGTTGGGCCGCCCCGCCTCCCGGAAGGATACCCACAAATGATCCCGGTAGGGGGACTTGTCCCGGCTGAACCGGGTGTCCCGGTTGATGCGGGAAAGGCACTTGTTGGGCCGCACCTCCATGTCCTCGGCGATCAGCTGCATCCCCGGGCCCATGGCCCCGATGAAATCATAAAAAGGCTGGCGCACCTCCCGGTAATACCGCTCCCGGTTGGCGTCCATAAAGGATTTGTCGTTATGAAACCGCAGGTCGAGAAAGAAAGGAATCAATTCCTTTCCAAAGCCTTGAAACACAAAAGCGCCTCCTGTTTGCTCCTATCGCCTTCTATTATAAAGCAAACGGCGCATTTATTCAAGCCGTCCCCTTCCAATTATTGTAGCGAAAATGCATAATCTGTGCGATTCCAGAAAAACTTTTTTGGTTCAATACAAAATCTTGCGGAGACACCAATCCATTCACGGCTCTTTCCTTCGTAAAGCATGAAAAAATGAAGATTGTACGGTTGCCAGTCCTTGATTGCTTTCTCGGAGGAGGGTGTGGGGGGAACCGCTCTTTGGCATCCAAAGAGCGGTTCCCCCCACAAACTTTTACATTGAGCCACTTTTTTTCCAGGGCTTCGCCCCCTTTGCCTATGACGGAATTTGTTTTTTCCGCCAATCTGTGATAAACTGAAAAAGATAAAAAAGCAGCGAAAGGAAGACGCCCTCATGAGCGAAATCACCACCAGCGTACAGATCATCCTGCCTCAGCACTGCAACGGCTACAAGCGGCCCCGTCTGTTCGGCGGCCAGATCATGGCCTGGATCGACATTGTGGGGGCGGTGGCCGCCCGGCGGTTTGCCCGCTGCGCCGTGACCACCGTGTGCGTGGACAACCTGACCTTCATCGCCCCCGCCTACCTGAACGACACCGTGGTGCAGGAGGCCCGGGTGGTATGGACGGGGCGCACCTCCATGGAGGTCCGGGTGGACAGCTTCGTGGAGCAGCTGGACGGAACCCGCGCCATGGTGAACCGGGCTTACGCCGTGTTCGTGGCCATCGGCGATGACGAGCGCCCCGTGCCCGTGCCGGTGTACCAACCGGAAACCGACGAGGAAAAGGAAGAATACGCCGCCGCCCAGGAGCGCAGGAAAAAGCGGCTGGGGAAATAATGGCCCAGCAGGTTTTTATGATTTTACCGCATATGTAAAAAATGGCGCTTCCCCTTGCGAAAGGGGGGAAAAACATTGTATACTGAAGCGTATCCCGGCATTTTTCTTTTGG
>CAMOUF010000206.1 GCA_946626395.1 uncultured Clostridia bacterium | reverse complement strand
GCGCTGATTCGGAGGTTTGAGTGTGGAGAGTGAAGTGTGGAGTTATCTCCTCCCGTCTTTCCACTTAAATACGGATAAAGGCAGCTTCTATTCACTCCACTCTCCACACTCCAAACTCAGAATCAGCCGCACCCGCCGCAGGCCGCGCAGTTGCCGCTGCAGCCGCCCTGGCTGCCGCCGGGGTTGAGCACGGAGGACAATTCCTGGTTCACCTTCGCCATCATATCGGAAAACTGCTTGCGGGCGGCCTGGAGGGCCTGGTACATGGGCTGGGCTTTGATCTGCTGCTGCACTTCCTCCAGCTCCCGGGCCAGGGCGTCCATCTTGTCAAAGTCCGGCTGCTTTTGCAGGGTGATTTCTTCGATGTCCCGGTGGATGCCGTCGTAGCGCTGGAACAGTTGCTGCAGTTGCTCCTCCTGTCCCGCCGCGTCCTCGGTGGCCCGCATGGCGATGTATTCGGGGGACTGGGCGATCACGCCCGCCAATTCCTTGGCTTTTTCAATAACCTGCTGACTCATTGGCTTTATGCTCCTTTTTCCGTTTCACCCTTCAAGGTGGTCTTGCTGGCGGCAGCGATGCGCACGGGCACGATTTGCCCCACCATCTGGGCGCTGCCTTCAAAATTGACGCTGATGTTCCGGCTGGTTTTGCCGGTCAGTTGCTTTTCGCTGCGCTTGCTTTGGCCAGTGACCAGCACCTGCTCCGTGCGGCCGATCATTTCCGCAAAGCGCATCTGGGTCATTTCTTCCTGGAGGGCGATGAGTCGCTCGATGCGCTCCGTGGCCAAAGCGGGGTCCACGCGCCCCGGCATTTCCGCCGCCCGGGTGCCCACCCGGGGAGAATAAATAAAGGTAAAGGCGCTGTCGTAGCCCACGGTTTTCACCAGATCCATGGTGTCCTCAAAGTCCCGATCCGTTTCCCCGGGGAAGGCCACGATGATGTCTGTGGTCAGGCCTACGTCCGGGGCGGCTTTCCGGATTTTTTCCACCTTTTCCAGATAGCTTTCCCGGGTGTAGCGACGGTTCATGGCATTTAAAATGCTGTTGCTGCCGCTTTGCACCGGCAGATGCAGATGGCGGCACAGGGCGGGGTTGGCGGCCATTTCCTCAATCAGCTCGTCGGACAAATCCTTGGGGTGGCTGGTCATGAACCGCACCCGGGGAATGCCCGTTTCGGTCACCCGGCGCAATAGCTTTGGGAAGGACAGGCCGCCGGGCATGTCGTTGCCGTAGGAATTCACGTTCTGCCCCAGCAGCATGATTTCCTTGACGCCCTGCTTTTGCAGCCCTTCCACTTCCCGCAGAATATCGTCCGCCTCCCGGCTGCGCTCCCGGCCCCGCACATAGGGCACGATGCAGTAGGAGCAGAAATTATTGCAGCCGTACATGATGGTCACATAGCTTTGGAAGGGACTTTCCCGGCGGATGGGCAGGCCCTCGATGAGGGTGCTCTGCTCCTCCGGCACGGCCACCACCCGCCGCCTGGTATCCGCGGCCCGGAAAAGCAATTCGGGCAATTGATGGATATTGCCGGTGCCAAAGGCCACGTCCACAAAGGGATACTGCCGCAGCAGCTTTTCCGCCATGCCGGGCTCCTGCACCATGCAGCCGCACACGCCGATGAGCATGTCGGGCCGCTCCTTTTTGATTTCCTTGAGCCAGGTCACGTTGCCCAGGGCCTTGCGCTCGGCGTTGTCCCGGATGCAGCAGGTGTTGTGCAGAACAAAATCCGCCTCTTCTTTTTGGGCGGCGGGGGTAAGGCCCATGTCCTCCAGCATGCCCGCTAATTTTTCGGAGTCATGGGCGTTCATCTGGCAGCCATAGGTGACGATGTAATAAGTCCGTGGACGGCCGGGAAGGGCGGAAAATTCCCTGGCAAACTGCCGCTGGGCGTCCAATTCCGCCTGGGGTACCCGGATGATTTCGTCGCGTTTCATCATAATGCTGTTTCCTTCTTTTTTCTGGTCGTTTCCATCAGGCCCAAGCGGGTGAACCCGTGCACCACCGCCTTCACCGGATCGTCCCGGAGGGCCTGCTCCAGTTCGCTTTGCACGGCGGCGCGGCTTTCCTCAGTCTGCATGTCCACAAAGTCGATGATGATGATGCCGCCCATATTTCTCAGGCGCATCAGCCTGGCGATTTCCCGGGCGGCCTCCAGGTTCAGCTTGAGAAAAGTGCTTTCTGTGCCGGATTTGCCCCCGGTAAATTTGCCGCTGTTTACGTCGATCACCGTCATGGCTTCCGTTTTGTCGATGACGAGATACCCGCCGCAGTCCAGCCACACCTTCCGGCTCATGGATTTTTCCAGCTTGGCGTGCACGTTATACAGGGCAAAGGGCTCTGGACAGGGGCGGATGGGAAGGCCGCAGCCGGAGATTTCCTCCGGCTTGTCCGTCATGATTTCGGTGATTTCCCCGTGCTCGTCCCTCAGGATGCGCCGGAGAGCATCCTCCCTTCCCTGCAAGAGGCAGGGCCCCTCCGCTGCCCGGCGCTTTTCCAGGATGCCGGACCACAGGGAAAGCAGGGCCTCCAGATCGGCGGCGATGTCCGCTTCCAAGGCGTGTTCGCTTTCGGTGCGCATCACCAGGCCCATGCCCGCCGGGCACAGCCCCTGGGCCATGTCCCGCAAACGCTGCCGGGCTTCCTCGTCCTGAATTTTTTTGGAAACGGCAATCCTTGGGGTCATGGGGGTCAGAAGCAGGAAGCGCCCCGCCAGGGCGATTTCCCCGGTGAGATAGGGGGCTTTTTCCCCCACGGGGGGCTTTTTCACCTGGGCCAGCAGCATCTCCCCGGACCGGGGCTTTTCTATACATTCGGCGAAGGGCAGAAACCCCACGGTATCCTTGCCCAATTTTACGAAGCATGCTTCCATGCCCTTGACGATGCGGTCCACCTTGCCCAGGTAGATTTGTTCCGCTTGGATGCCGCCGCCCCCATCTTTTTCAAAGCAGAGGAGCTGCTTGCCCTCCATCAGGGCGATTTCCCGCTGATTGGCTTCGTTATGCTGAATCAGAATTTGTTTCATCGTATTTAAAGTTCTTAGTTCTAAGTTCAAAGTTCCAAGCGGAAAAGCGCTTATGAAAAACTGAAAACGGCTTTTACATTTCCTCCAGGGGATAGAACGCGCCGTCCTTTTTTCCGAACATCTGGGTGCGGGTGACGATCGCATGGGGCCGGGGCAGCTTGGCGAACTCAAACAGGGAGGAAAGGAGCAAATCCGGCTTGCAGGTGGCCTTTTCGCACAGGGCCAGGCACATGCGCAGCTTGCCTGAGTTCAGGGACAGATCATAGATCATGGGTCGGATGTCGCAGGGCTTTAAGCCCGTTTTGGTTTTGCGCAGGGCAGGAATTTCTTCTTGCGCAAGGAAAGCGGTCACCGCGTCGGAAAGGCCCGAAGGCGTTTCGTCCAGCTCCGCTTCGTACAGGGCGGCGGCCAGCTGGGCCATGGGGGCGCTGTGGCGGTCGTCCACCGGCCGGGCCCAAAGGCAGGGCAATTCCGGCGGCAGGGCGGGACGCAGCTTTTCCAGAAACGCTTCCCCCGTCATTTCTCCCTCGATGGGCACCTCCATGATTTCCCGTTTCCCCGGCATGCCCACGGACAGGGGCGCGGCGAAGGTGAGCAAAATATGGGGGTTAAAGCCCTGGGAGTATTTCAGCGGCAGTCCGCTCCGGCGCAGGGCCCGCTGCATGGCCCGCATCAGATCCAAATGCCCGATGTGGCGCAGCCGGGGCGTTTTTTCAAATACGACGATCATTTTCATGGAATATAACAACCTTTCGGAAAGCAATCTGAAAAATCAGTCTGCCAGGGGCGCGGCGGTCTGGGGCTTGTCTTTCAGCGGCGGGTTCTTCACCCAATCGCACACGCCCCAGGTATTTAGGCCGCAGCCGTTGCAGCCGTGGCGGCAGTCCCGGGTGGTTTCCACCCGCTTGGCCTTTTCGTTTTCCTTTTTTAAGTAATCCATGCTGACCCCCGCGTCCACGAAGGCCCAGGGCAGCAGCTCGTCATAGGGCCGCTCCCGGTAGGCATAGAAGGCGGGGGAAAGGCCGCAGTCCTGAAAGGCTCCCATCCACTGGTCAAACTTGAAATGCTCGTTCCAGCTGTCCAGGCGGCAGCCCCGCTTCCAGGCGGCGTAAATCACTTCGCCCATGCGCCGGTCTCCCCGGGACACGCAGGCCTCCAGCATGGACAGTTCGCTTTCATGCCAGTTGAAATTCACGTTCTTCAGCTTTAAATACTGCCGCAGCTTCGCCTGCTTTTCATGCACCATGTCGATGGTGTCCTGGGCAGCCCACTGGAAGGGAGTAAAGGGCTTGGGCACGAACACGGAGGCACTGGCCGTGACTTTCACGCCCATCTTGGCCCGCTTTTCCTTGGGCACCCGGTAAAAGGCGTCCACCACCTTTTTGGCCAAATCGCCGATGCCCTGCAAATCCTCGTCGGTTTCTGTGGGCAGGCCCATCATGAAATACAGCTTCACCGTGCTCCAGCCGCACTCGAAGGCGTCGGTGACGGAGCGGATCAAATCCTCTTCCGTCACGCCCTTGTTGATCACGTCCCTCAGCCTCTGGGTGCCCGCCTCGGGGGCCAGGGTCAGGCCGGACTTTTTCACCTGCTGGGTTTCCTCCAGGGATTGCTTGACGATATTGTCAATACGCATGCTGGGCAGGGACACGCTGACCCGCTTGTCCTTGTAGCGGTCCATCAGCGCCTGGATCAATTGGGGCAGGCAGGTAAAATCCCCGCTGGACAGGGAGGACAGGCTCATTTCCTCATAGCCGGTGGAGGCCTGCAGCTTGTCCGCCAGCTCCAATAAACGCTCCATGCTGCGCTCCCGCACCGGGCGGTAGAGCATGCCCGCCTGGCAGAAGCGGCAGCCCCGGGTGCAGCCCCGCATGATTTCCAGCACCATCCGGTCGTGCACGATTTCCGTGTAGGGCACGGGGATGGCTTCAGGATACACCGCCCCGGACAAATCCTTCACCACCCGCTTTTTCACTTTCGCTGGGGCGGCGGGGTCGTTGGGGGAAAAGGATTTTAAGGTGCCGTCCTCGTTGTATTCCACGTCGTACAGGGCGGGCACGTAGACCCCTTCCAGCTTCGCCAGATTCTTTAAAATATCCATCCGGGAAAGGCCCGCTTCCCGTCCGTTCCGGATCACGTCGATCAGCTCGTGCATCACATCCTCGCCGTCGCCGATCATAAAGGCGTCGATGAAGGGGGCCAGGGGCTCCGGGTTAAAGGCGCAGGGGCCGCCCGCCACCACGATGGTGTCCTGATCGCTCCGGTCCTCCCGGCGGATGGGCACCCTGCCCAGATCCAGCATTTCCAAAATGTTGGTATAGCTCATTTCATATTGCAGGGTGAAGCCGATGATGTCAAATTCATTCAGCGCCGCCCGGCTTTCCAGGGAAAAGAGGGGCACGCCCGCATCCCGCATTTTGTCGGCCATGTCGGCGTCGGGCATGAAGAGCCGCTCGCATAGGGCGTCGGGCCGCTGATTGATGAGATAATACAGAATCTTCATGCCCAAATGGCTCATGCCGATTTCATAGGTATCCGCAAAGCAGAAGCCGAAGGTGCACCGGACGCCGTTCCAGTCCTTGCGCACCGCGTTCATTTCTCCGCCAATGTACCGGGCGGGCTTCTGCACGGTTTCCAGTAATTCTTCCAGGCGCTTGTTTTCCTGCTCGTTCAAGTGTCGATCCCCCCAGCTGTTTCCATATAAAACCACCCTATATTATACCATGGCGGCGGCGTTTTGTCCATGTTTAAATCCGGCCGCAAAAAAGCGCCGTCCGGAAAGAAATCCGAACGGCGAAAGATCATGGGATCAAGGAGCTAAAGAGTTCCAAATTCTAAGTCAAATGTCCTTTCTCCCTGGCACGATAACAGCGCTGAACTAAAACCAGATTGGAATTACAGCTTGGAACTTAAAACTACACGCTCAGCTTCCGCTCCATGATCTGGGCGGTGGCAAAGTACATGACAGCGGAGAAAGCCAGAGAAATTACGCCGCTCCACACCAGGGACTGATTGATGGAGGTGATGGAGGCGGTGAGCTGCTGGGCCGTCCAGCCCATGGCCCAGTCCAGGACCAGGAACAGAAGGAAGCTCACCACGCCGTTGAAGCGCTTGCCGTTGAGCAGAGCGGAGGATACCACGTCGGCCAGGTAAGCGGTGGAGATGGTGCCGATCCATCCGGCCAGGATGGAAAACAGGAAGCTGGCGATGCCGGAAGCGTCGATGGTGATTTTTTCGTTGATGGTGTGGATCATCTGCTGGATCATTTCATACAATTTGTTCAGTTCGCCCTGCTTCACAAACAGCAGGCTGATGTCCAGCGCCCCCAGCCCGAAAAAGAACACCCCTGTAATGAGAATGCTCAGCCCGCATTCCAGCATCTTGGCCCCCAGGATGGCATAGGAGCTGTTGGGCGTCATAAAGAGCATATAGCTTTGCTTGGTGTTCATGTCCCGGTGCAGGGTGATCACGCTTTCCAGGCCGATCACCAGCACGCCGCCGATGGCCAGCATGGTCAGCAAAAACACGGACAGGCCCAGGGCGTTGTCATGATCGCCGTACAGGCCGAACAGAAACAGAACTTGGGCCGCAGCGGTAATGCCCAGCAGGATCACCTTGGTCATCCAGGTTTTCCGGAACTCATATTTCATCAGCTTGAACATGGCTTCAGCCCTCCGTATGTCCGTAAATTTCCCGGTAGCGGTCCGCCATGGACTCGCCCCGCTGGGAACGCATGTCGTCCAGATCCACATTTTCCACCAGCCGGCCTTCCTTGATGAACACGGCCCGGTCGGCGATGGCCTCCATTTCCTCCACCAGATGGCTGGAAAGCAGCAGCAGCTTTTCTTCCGTGGCGTATTCCAGGATGCAGGCGCGGATATCGTCCCGGGCCAGCAGGTCGATGCCGTTGAAGGGCTCGTCCAGCATATACACCCGGGCGTCCCGGGCCAGCGTCACGGCGATTTTCAGCTTCGCCATCATGCCGGAGGACAGGGCACGGGTTTTCAGGTCCTCCGTCAGCTCCGTTTTTTGGAGCAATTTTTGATACCGCTCATAGGAAAAATCCTCAAAGAAATCCTGATAATATTTGCCCACGTCCTTTACCGTCATCCAGGCGTAGAAGTAAGGCTCGGTGGACATATAGGCCACGTGCTTCCGGCTTTCGATGCTCACCGGCGCGCCTTCAAAGGCAACCGTTCCGCTGGTGGGCTTGATCAGCCCCGCCGCCATTTTCATCCAGGTGGTTTTGCCGCTGCCGTTGGGGCCCAGCAGGGCGTAGACATGGCCCTTTTCCAATTGCAGGCTGATGCCGTCCACCGCCCGCTTGCTGCCAAACAGCTTGGTGACTTCTTTGCTTTCCAGGATCATCTTTCTTCCTCCTTCAGGATCATCCGGGCGGCTTCCTGCCGGGAAACGCCCAGAACGCTCATTTTGCTTAAAAACTCTTGGATGGCCTTTTCCGCCATTTCTCTGCGCAGGGCGGCGATTCTTTCCATGCTGCCCGTTACATAGGTGCCCATGCCCCGCCGGGTTTCGCACAGGCCGTCCTTTTCCAGTTCCTGATAGACCCGCGCCGCGGTGTTGGGGTTGATGGAATATTGCAGGGCCAGATCCCGCCCGCCCGGCAGCTTTTCCCCGGGGGGCCGCAGGCCGGATACGATGTCCGTTTCCAGCGCCCTTTTCACTTGCAGCCAGATGGGCGTCATGGGATCGAACTGCATAGGCTCTCCTCCTTGCATAATGCATTAGCGAACTATATACATAGTACACTAAGGCATCAAGATTGTCAATAGGGAAAATGATTGATTTTTTATTTTTTCGTAAAGAACAGTTGAAGGAATCAGGCAATAGGGAATAAGTAAAAAGGCAATAGGGAATAGGCAATGGAACGAGCGTTTAGGATGACGGCGTTGGTTGAAAGGACCAAATCGTTTGCAGTCTATTTCTTAGCGCACCGTATATCAACTGTACTCTGAACGCTGCAAACTGAACGCTCGTTCTCCTCGTGTTGCCTACTGCCTAATACCTATTGCCTAATGCCTATTGCCTGATGATTTAAAGGGATTATGCTTAAACAATGACGAGCGCCGTCCCGCCTTCATCGCCCTTTACTGTTTCCCTTCCTTGAACATTTTCATCATTTCGTTGGTCAGGCTGTCGTCGGTGGGTTGGAGGACGATCTCCTCCCTCTGGACCCACTCGGCGGATTTGAGCTCGCTGTCGTCCCGGCGGATTTGGTCGCTGCCGTCCACGTCGCAGTAAAAGCCCATCAGGATATCGCAGGCCACGCCCCAGGGCTGGGATTTATAATATTGGATGTTTTTTACTTGCAGCCCCACTTCCTCCATGACCTCCCGCTTTACGGTTTCCTCCAGGGTCTCCCCGATTTCCGTGAACCCGGCCACCAAGGCGTTGTGGGCGTAGCCGGTTTTGTAGCGGGTCAGAAGCAGACGGTCGCCGTTTTTGACGCCCACGATCACCGCCGGATTGATGCGGGGATAGATCACGTTTCCGCATTGGGGGCAGCGCTTGGCCCGCTCCTTGCGGTCAAACAACGTTTCAGCTCCGCAGGCTCCGCAGAAGCGGCTGGCGGCATACCATTTCCACAGGTGAAAGCCCGTATGGACAGCAAAAACGTTCCTGTTTTCCCGGCGTTTGAGGGAGCGGGCCTGGGACATGGTGAAGTAAGAAAAACCCTTCGGGACAGAGTCAGCGCCAAAGAGTAAAAAGAAACGCTCATTCCCGATGGAAAACATATATTCCGCCTGGGCGGACCCGGGAAAATCTTCCCGCCGGGGAAAGACAAGGGTATCGTTTTTCTCGTCAAACCGGGCCAGCACCTGCCCGTCCCGGAAGAAAAGGGCTGTATCCTGGGGCACGGCCTCCAGTGGCGCATAATGATTGTCCAGCCGGGCGGGCCCGATCTCCTGAATCATGGGAAGCCTCCTAAAATTAAATGGTCAAACGATGATCATCCGGCTTCTGTTCCGCCGCAAGGTTTTTTTCGTGGCGGCGGCGCGGAAAGGGAAAAGGTATGATATAATATGAAAGGTTTAAGCTGTGGTCTTTTTGATTCCGCGGCACAGGCTTCTTGGTGAAAGGAGGCGCGCTTATGCATTCGGAGCTTGCGGGCATCGTGCAGCGGTCCCGGCGCATTGTGTTCTTTGGCGGCGCGGGGGTGTCCACCGAAAGCGGCATTCCGGATTTCAGGTCCGCGGGCGGGCTGTATGCCCGGGAATACGGCGGCCTGACCCCGGAAATGATATTGAGCAAATCGTTTTTCTATCTGCATCCGGAACAGTTCTTTGATTTTTACCGGAAGCACATGGTGTTCCCGGACGCCTGCCCCAACGCCGCCCATGAAACCCTCTGCCGCTGGGAACAGGAGGATAAACTCCGGGGCATCGTGACCCAGAATATCGACGGGCTGCATAAACGGGCGGGGAATAAGCGGGTGTATGAAATCCATGGCACTGTCCATGAAAATTTCTGCCTGGACTGCAACGCCTTCTTTCCTTTAAAAACGATCATGGAAGCGCAGGGCATTCCCCGGTGCCCCCACTGCGGCGGGGTGATCAAGCCCTCTGTGGTGCTCTATGGGGAAGCGCCGGACAAGTACGTGTGCATCGGCGCGCGCCGGGAAATCTCCCAGGCGGACACCCTCATCGTGGCGGGCACCTCCCTGTCTGTGGAGCCCGCCGCCTCTTTCCTGGATTCTTTCAGCGGCAAAAACCTGGTGGTGATCAACCGCACCCCCACCCCCGCCGATAGAAAAGCCAATCTGGTGATCCGGGGAAACATCGCGGAAGAAATGAAAACTGAATCATAACCGAAAGGAGAAAAAACCATGAGCGAAATGAACCGGGAAAAACGGGAACAGGACTGGGGCGATCAAATCCCCCAGGACAATCCCCAGGACGAATACGAAAAGACCTACCGGGACGGCTCGGCGGTGAACGAATGCTGGGCACAGGAGAAGGAAAACGTATAGGGAATCAGCGCGGGCAATGATGAAACGCGCAATAGATTGAAATGATCACTTGACTTTCCGTTCCAAGCGCGTACAATATCTTCTATTGCCTATTGCCTATTGCCTATTGCCTATTGCCTATTGCCTATTGCCTGCTGCCTCCGGCCCAGTACAGCACCGCCCAGGCAATCAGCAGCGCCAGGGCAATCAGCAGTTTTTTCTTGTTCCGCCGCAGGAAGCGAACCGCGGCGGTTTTTAAATTGGGCTTTGGCGGCTTGATTTTCCGGATCGGCGGAGCTTCCAGGAAGGAGCGGCCAGGCCTTTCCGCGTTCTCTTCCCAAGGAGGAAGATCAGGGAGAGAACCGTGAATTTCCATGCGCTCCGTGGATTCGGAGGCATATTTGAGCCGCACGGCGGCCTGAGGCGGCGCGGGGGAGAGGCCCTTCTGCTCCAGCAGCCAGGGCCGGAAAGCGTCCCGGACCCGGACCTCCAGCATGTGGGTGTAATAAACGTCCCGCTCATTGAGCAATTCCATCCGCTCCGCCCGCACCGCGGCGGCGTGGGGCGGCAGTCCGCACAGCTCCGTGATCCTTCCGGAAGCGTCGATATGCAATTCATGCAGCAGGCAGGCGGGGGCCAGCAGCCGCACGGCGAACATGTCCGCCATGTAGTCGTCCATTTCCTGCGGATCGTCCATGAGATCCCCGGGGCATTCCCGGCAGGCAAAGCAGCGGACGCCGGGAGCCAGGCTGACGGTTTCCTGGGAAAGCAGGATGCGCCCCACTTCCCGGGCCACGGCAAACCTGCGGGCGGAGGCCGTTCTATGCTTTTCATCCATGAAAATGTTCCATTGCCGCCGGATGCGCAGGGAAACGCAGGGGCCGCCTTTTGCCCGTTCCACCAAGGCAAACAGCCGCTTTTCCTCCGGTTTGGGAAAGGGCAGCACTTCCGCGCCCATCGCCCGGGCCAGGGCGTCCACGTCCACAGGCAGGCGTTTTTCCGGCAATTGCAGCAGGGCCTGCCACGCCGTGTCCCGCGCCAATTGATAATCACGGTACGTGGTCATGCCGCCGCCTCCTTTGCAGTATAACAATATATGACTTTATCTGTCAAAAAACAGTATATGCTTTCATTCCCTGCTTTGTCAAGCCCATTCATGGCGATACGAAAAAGGAACCCGCTCCTTTTGCAAAGCGGGTTCCCACAGAAAAGAATCAGCGGATTTCGGTCTTTCCGCCCATGTACATGCGCAGGGGTTCGGGAATGGCGATGCTGCCGTCCTCACGCAGGTTGTTTTCCAGGAAGGCAATCAGCATCCGGGGCGGGGCCACCACCGTGTTGTTCAGGGTGTGGGGCAGGTATTTCTTGCCGTCCTCACCCTTGACGCGGATTTGCAGGCGGCGGGCCTGGGCGTCGCCCAGGTTGGAGCAGCTGCCCACTTCAAAGTATTTCTGCTGCCGGGGGCTCCAGGCTTCCACGTCGCAGGATTTCACCTTCAGGTCGGCCAGATCGCCGGAGCAGCATTCCAAAGTGCGCACCGGAATATCCATGCTGCGGAAGAAATCCACGGTGTTCTGCCACAGCTTGTTGTACCAATCCATGCTTTCCTCGGGCTTGCACACCACGATCATTTCCTGCTTTTCAAACTGATGGATGCGGTACACGCCCCGCTCCTCGATGCCGTGGGCGCCCACTTCCTTGCGGAAGCAGGGGGAGTAGGAGGTCAGGGTCTGGGGCAGCTCGCTTTCATCCAAAATCTGGTCGATGAACTTGCCGATCATGCTGTGCTCGCTGGTGCCGATCAGGTACAGATCCTCACCCTCGATTTTGTACATCATGTTTTCCATTTCGGTAAAGCTCATGACGCCGTTCACCACCGCACTGCGGATCATGAAGGGGGGCACATAGTAAGTAAAGCCCCGGTCGATCATGAAATCCCGGGCGTAGGACAGGATGGCGCTGTGAAGCCGGGCGATATTGCCCTTCAAATAATAGAAGCCGTTGCCAGAGGTGCGGCGGGCGGAGTCCAGATCGATGCCGTTGAGCCGCTCCATGATGTCCACATGGTAGGGGATTTCCCATTCGGGCACCACAGGCTCGCCAAAGCGCCCGTTTTCCACGTTCTGGCTTCCGTCCTTGCCGATGGGCACGGAGGCGTCGATGATGTTGGGAATTACCATCATGCGCTTTTTGATTTCCTCGGCGTATTCCGTTTCCTTGGCTTCCAGGGCGGCCATTTCGTCCTGCATGTCTTTGACCTGCTGCTTGGCCTGCTCCGCCTCGTCCTTTTTGCCCTGACCCATCAGCGCGCCGATCTGCTTGCTGTTTTTGTTGCGCTGGGAACGCAGGAAATCCGCCCGCTGGATG
>CAMOUF010000205.1 GCA_946626395.1 uncultured Clostridia bacterium | reverse complement strand
GCCCACAATCATTTTCCGCCCGTCCCGGCGCAGGAAAAAGCAGGCCAGGCACGACGCTCCCATGCCCGCCGCGGCCAGCCCCGGCCGCCACGCAAACGAAACGCCCGCCCATACACCCAGGCCATAGGCCAGCGAAACGCTGACCAACGGGCGCTGATGATGAAACGGGCGCAGGCTCACAGCTGGATCACCTGGCCGGGCCGCACCGCCTGGGCGGCGGGATACACCGTCCGGGCTTCCTGGACGATCGTTTCCGGATCATGGCGCACCGGCAGATGGGTCAGGTACAGGGCCTGGGCCCCCGCCTGAACTGCCAGGCGGGCCGCGCCGGAGGCGCTCATGTGGGGCTTCTGATCCGTCCATTCGCTGTCCAAAAAGGCCGCGTCCGCCAACAGCGCGTCGGCGTCTTTCGCAAAATTCGCAAGGCCCGGGCAGTCGTTGGTGTCCCCGGTAAAGACCAGGGTCTTTTCTCCGTCGGTGAGACGGATGGCCCGACAGGGCACGGGATGGCGCACGGGCAGCGTGGTCACCTGAAGGCCCATCACCGTCAGGGTATCCGGATAGGGCCGCACGTCAAAGGCCGGAGCGCAGAGCAATTCCCGGAAGGGGGACTGATCCTCCGGCGGCACGTACACCGTCAGGGTCTTTCCCGCGATTTCCAGATAATAGCGCATCACCAAAAGATCGCTGGCATGGTCAAAATGCAGGTGGGACAGGAGTACGCATTCCAGCTCCGCCGGGTCCCACAGCTTCATCAGCCGGCCCATGACTCCGGAACCGCAGTCCATCAGCAGCGTTTTTCCTTCATGCTCCACCAGGTATCCGCTGGTGGCCCCGCCCGCCGGGGGGTACGGCCCATGGCAGCCCAGCACATACAGCTTCATTTTTCCCACCTCATTCAATTTCAAATTTCCGGCTCACCCGGTCCCGCCAGGCCAGGCCCAGGTGCACGTCCTCCCCCACCCGGACCCCCTCCCGGGACAAAATTTCCGTGTGGGTCTGCATGGCCAGTTCGGGCGTATTGTTTTCCCCGCTCAAATGGCCCAGCAGCACCTCCGTGACGCCGGTTTCCAGCAATTGCAGCAGAGCCTCGGCGCTGGCTTCATTGGACAGATGGCCGTGGTTGCTCAGGATTCGTTGCTTTAAATACATGGAATAATGGGGATTGATTTTCAAAAGCTCCGGGTCATGGTTGCTTTCCAGCAGCAGCACGTCCACCCCCGCCAGGGTCTTTAATACATTCTTCCGGGCATAGCCCATATCCGTGGCGGTGGCCACGCTGCGGCCCCCGTAAAACACCCGGTAGCCCACCGGGTCGGCGGCGTCGTGGGGAATGGAAAAGGGATACAGGGCCAGGTCGCCGATAAAAAAATCTTCTTCATCCTGAATGATCCGCCGGTTGGCAGGGTGGATTTCCCCGATGGAGCGGGCCATGGCGTTCCAGGTGCGTTCGTTGGCGTAAATGGGAATATGGTATTTGCGGCTCATGATGCCCACGCCCTTCACATGATCGCTGTGCTCATGGGTCACGGCGATGCCGTTCAGGGTTTCCGGCAGCACGTCAATTTGCTTCAGCGCTTCGGTAATGGATTTTCCGGGCATACCCGCGTCGATCAGGATTCTGGTGTCTCCCGCGCCGATAAACAGCGCGTTGCCGCTGCTCCCGCTGAACAGCGGGCAAAACGTAAATCGCATTGCAAGTGTCCTTTCCATGATGAAAACCATCATATCTTCTTTATTATAAACAAAAAGGACGTATCTGGCAAGCAAAAAGAAAGCCCCGCGCCTTTCTTTTCAGAAGACGCGGAGCAAGGAATATTTTTGAATGAAGGCTTACTTGGTCACCAGCTCCAGGGTATCCCGGGCGATGGCGATTTCTTCGTTGGTGGGGATCACCAGCACCTTGGCGCGGCTGCCCTCGGCGGTCAGGTCGGTATCCACGGCCCGGCCGGGCTTCATGGCGGCGTTCTTTTCATGGTCGATGGCGATGCCCATCCAGCTCAGGCCGTCGATCACCTGTTCGCGCAGCTTATTGGTGTTTTCGCCAATGCCGCCGGTGAACACGATGGCGTCCACGCCGTTCATGGCGGCGATGTAGGAGCCGATGTACTTGGTGATTTCATAAATCAGCATATCCCAGGCCAGCTTGGCGCGCTCATTCTTATCCACGAAGGTGGCCTTTTCGATGTCGCGCATATCGTTGCTCAGGCCGGAAATGCCCAGCAGACCGGACTTCTTGTTGCAGATGGTCAGCATTTCGTCCACGGACAGGTGGTCGTTATTGCAGATGTACTGGATCACGGCGGGATCCATCACGCCGGAGCGGGTGCCCATGATCATGCCTTCCAAAGGCGTGATGCCCATAGACGTGTCCACGCACTTGCCATAGGCCACGGCGGCCAGGGAGGAGCCGTTGCCCAGGTGGCAGGTGATCATCTTCACTTCTTCGGGCTTCTTGCCCATGAATTCGGCGGCATGCTTGCTCACGAACCGATGGCTGGTGCCGTGGAAGCCGTAGCGGCGCACATGGAGCCGTTCATAATATTCATAGGGCACGCCGTACATATAGGCCTTGGGGGGCATGGTCTGGTGGAAGGCGGTGTCGAACACGGCCACCATGGGGGTGCCGGGCATGACCTCCTGGCAGGCCTTGATGCCCATCAGGTTGGCAGGATTGTGCAGGGGGCCCAGGGGAATGAATTCCTCGATGGCGGCCAGCACGGTATCATCGATGATCACGGATTCGGAGAACTTGTTGCCGCCGTGCAGGACCCGGTGGCCCACAGCGCCGATTTCCTTCATATCCTTGACAACGCCCTTTTCAGGGTCGGTCAGGAAGCCCAGCATCAGATGGCAGGCCTTCACGTGGTCCTCAATGGGCTCCACCACATCGCAAACGGTCTGGCCGTTCACTTTCATGTCGGCGTGGCCGTCCACACCCATGCCGATGCGCTCCACAATGCCCTTGGCCAGGGTTTCTTCGTTGTCCATGTCGATCAGCTGATATTTCAGCGAGGAAGAACCGGCGTTGACGATCAAAATTTTCATTGGAATCGACTCCCCTTTGCTCCGTATTTTTCTTGAGTTTTTCCAGAAGTATTATACAGGAACGAAGCATGATTTGCAAGAACCAAACCGGCGGGGACAGGCAAAATTTTGTGTATTGCTTGACAAAAACAAACCTGTTATGACATAATGAATTTGTCTTCGAGCCCCTGCTCCTGCAGGCGAAAGCCATGGAGCCCGGGCCGCGCCGGAGAACCCGGTTCAGGGCGCAGGGGGAAACCCTTGCACCTTCCGTATTTGAAAAGAAGACGCGTGGGAAGGGCTATCCCGGGATCAGCCTTTTTATCCGTGTATCTTTTTTTCAGATACGCGGTTTTTTTGATGGAAAACCGCCGTTCTCCGCATAGGGTTGAAGCTGGAAACGGCTCAGCCTCCCTTTTGGAAAGG
>CAMOUF010000204.1 GCA_946626395.1 uncultured Clostridia bacterium | reverse complement strand
GCGGTGCTGCTGGATATGATGGAAAATCACGCCCCCGCCCGCCACGTCACCGTGGCCGGGAAGCTGGAGATGCGGGAATCAGCGCCGGGCTCTATCAGAGTTAGGAGTGAGGAGGGAGGAGTGAGGAGTTGAAAACTGTTCAATGCGCGAGCGCAATCTATTCACTCCTAAGTATATACTGATCAATTCATAATATCTCATAAAAATACGCTGTAAGGGATAGACAAAGGGTAGGGGCGGATATTATCCGCCCGAAAAAGCTGGTATTACGAAAGCTGGAGAATCCAGCAAAAGGAATGATTGTCTCATTCAGGCGGAGATAAACGCCCGTACCTGTTGTTCTTCCAGTCATCGCATAAATATGAATTTTTTTGAATTAATCAGTATTTGCCTAACTCCTATCTGATTTCATTAAGCATCAACATATAAAATCATACGAAAGGGACGATCTACATGCTGCGTCAAAGCGGAATCCTGCTCCACATTTCTTCCCTGCCGGGGCCCGACGGCATTGGCAGTCTGGGCAAGGAAGCCTATGCCTTCGCCGATTTTCTGCATGAAGCCAACATGGGCATTTGGCAGGTGCTGCCCATGGGGCCCACGGGCTACGGCGAATCCCCCTATCAGTCCACCAGCATTTTTGCCGGGAATCCCATGCTGATTTCCATTGACAAGCTGGCGGAAAACGGCTGGCTGGATCTATCCGACGCGGAGCGGTATGTGCCTGAAAACCCGGAACTGGTAGACTTTCCCCCGGTGCAGAAGCATAAAATGGCGCTGCTGCGCAAGGCCTTCGCCGCCTCTGAACGGAAGCTGAAAAAGGACATTCAGCGCTTCGCCGATGAAAACGAATGGCTGCGGGACTTTGCCCTCTTTACCGCCATCAAGGCCCATTTCGGCGGCGTGATGTGGACCAAGTGGCCCGATAAAGCCGCCCAGATGCGGGAAGAAGCGGTGCTTGCCAAGTACCGCAAAAAGCTGGATAAGGATATCAGCTTCCATATGTGGTGCCAGTATGTGTTCGCCAAGCAATGGCGGGCCCTGAAAGAATACTGCAACGGCCTGGGTATTCAGCTCTTTGGCGATATGCCCATTTACGTGGCCGAGGACAGCGCCGATACCTGGACCCAGCCCGAAGTATTCCAGCTGGACGAGGACCGGGTGCCCCGGCGCATCGCAGGGGTGCCGCCGGATTATTTTTCCGCCGACGGCCAATTGTGGGGCAATCCCCTGTACCGCTGGAGCTTTCTTAAATCCAAGGGCTACGGCTGGTGGGTGCGCCGGATGAAGCACATGGGCGATATGTACGATATCATTCGGGTGGATCATTTTATCGGCTTTGCCAATTATTATTCCGTGGCCCACGGCGCGCCCAACGCCCGCAACGGCCGCTGGGTCATCGGCCCCGGAAAGGAATTGTTTATTACCCTGAATAAAAAGCTGCCGGGGCTGAACGTGGTGGCGGAGGACCTGGGGGCGGTAAACGACCGGGTGCGGGACCTGATCGCCTTTACCGGGTATCCGGGCATGAAGGTGCTGTCCTTCGCCTTTGGCGCGGATGATTCCAACATTCACACCCCGGAAAATATTCCCGTGAACACCGCCTATTACACCGGCACCCACGATAACGTGACCGCTCTGTCCCGGGTGAAGAACTGCACGAAGGAAGAGCTGAAATCCGCCAAAGAAATCACGGGCTTTAAAACCTTGGAGGAAGCGCCCTGGGCTTTCGTAAAAACGGTGTACGGCAGCAAAGCCCGCATCGCCATGGCCGCCATGCAGGATATCCTGGGCCTGGACGACTGGGCCACCATGAACCGTCCCGGCACCACAGGGGGCAACTGGCTGTGGCGCATGAAGGATGGGGCCGCCTCCCCCGCTCTGGCCCGAAAGCTGAAAAAGCTGAACAAGGACTGCCAGCGCCAGATGGAAGTGGAGGAACCGGAAGCCGAGGAAAAGGAACGGAAGGAAACCGTTCTTTGATCTTTTTAATAAATGGTTCCCGGAAAGACAGAAAAGGAGCAAGCTATGAGCAGATTGGGAGATTTGATTCGTTTGGAGCGCACGCGCCAGGGCCTGACCCATAAGCAGGTGGCCCGGAAATGCGGCGTCAGCGATAAATACCTGATGGAAGTGGAAGCCGGCCCCCGCATCATCGCGGACGACCAGGCCCGCCGCATCCTTAAATCCATGGGCATGACCGAGCACAGCGAAGCGGACTTTACTCTGGACGATATCGCAGCCACGGTGGATTTGCAGTCCGCCGTGCCTCAATTGACCCGGGCGGTGGAGCCCAAGAAAGCCGCTAAGCCGGATAAAGCCGAAGTGGTGGCGGTAAGCGACCCCGGCGTGGCGGGCTCCATTTGGCTGGACGCCCTGTCCGGCGTGCTCAAGCATGTGCCGGTTTACAACGCGGTGATGAAGGAAGTGGGCCATCGCCTGCTGCCCATCACCAATGGGAAAATCGAAGGCGCGTCCCCGGACAAGGTGTTTTACTTCATGGCCCCGGACAACGCCCTGCGGGGCTTCCGGGTGCAGCGGGGGGATTTGGTGCTGGTGGTGCCTGCCCAGGCAGCGGTGGACGGGGCCATCATGCTGCTGCAAACGCCCCAGGGCCGGGTGCTGCGGAAGATCAAACGGGTGAACGATTACCAGGCGATGCTGCAAAAATATGACGAAGCCTTCGAAAGCGAAATCAAAAATTTCAACGAGCTCACCTTCGTGGGCCGCTGCGTGCGCCTGGAAGCGGATTTGACGTAAAGAAAGGCAATAGGTATCAGGCAATAGGCAATGGGACAGCAAGCCGAGTGCGGATGGAAGAAGTGAAGGAGGGGATCAGCCTCCCCTATCAGGGGAGCCAAGTCTTCATTCAGCTTCCCTCCTAAGGGAGCCCGGCCCGACCTACGATCCTTTAACGAGTGTATGCAGTTGCGCTTTTGACTTGATCAGTATTTGCTTATATCAATGATCGGAGGGGTAAATCATGAAGCGTTTTTTTAGTTTTTTGGCGGCGCTCGCGCTGCTGTGCTGCGTTGGAGGCGCGTTTGCGCAGGAGGAAGGAAAACCTATGTATGCATTGGCCGGTTCCTATGGCTTCAAGCTGGGTGCGCCCTTATCCTTTGATCAGATGCGGAACCAGAAGTATCTGAATTTAGTCAAAGCCAACTTCAATTCCATCACCACTACCAATGAAATGAAAGCCTATTCCCTGCTGGATCAGCGAGCCTCCCAGGCCCGGGAGGACGGCATGCCTGCCATGAATTACTGGGCGGCGGACCAGATGGTGCAGTGGGCCCAGGACAACGGCATCGGCGTCAGGGGCCATGTGCTGGTGTGGGACGCCTACATGACCGACTGGTACTTCCATGAAGGCTTCGACAGCAAAAAGCCCATCGCCAACCAGGAAACCATCAAGGCCCGCACGGAATACTACATTCATGAAGTGGTGCGCCATTTTGAGGAAAAGTTCCCCGGGGTAGTGTACTGCTGGGACGTGGTGAATGAAGCGGTGGCGGACGGGGCCAACGAATACGCCGCGGGCGACCCCCGGCACCTGCGCACCCTGCGCTCCGGGGCGGTGAACGCCTTCAGGGAATACATGGGCGACGATTATGTGTCCCTGGCCTTCCGCTATGCCCGGGACGCCGTGGAGGAGCTGGGCGCGGACATCAAGCTGTACTACAACGATTACAACGCGTATTTCGCCGATAAAGCCAAGGCCATCCGCACCCTGATCGCCCAGGTCAATTCCTCCGCTTTGGACGGGGAAGGCCAGCCCCGGAAGCTGTGCGACGGCATCGGCATGCAGGGCTATATCGGCGGCTACGGCACCCAGGACGGCTGCCTGGTGGAAAGCCATCTGGATATGATCCGGGACGCCATTCTGGGCTATGCCCAGGACGGCCTGGAGGTGCAGATCACGGAAATGGCCGTGCGGAACTTTGACCTGACCCAGGCCGACCGCCACGCGGAATACTACGGCAAGCTGTTCAAGGTGTTTATGGCTTTGAACGGAGAAGGCGGCAATCCGCTCAAAGCCGTGTCCATCTGGGGCCTCACCGACACCAACGCCCCCAAGGGCAATTATGTGTATAACCTGAACAGCCCCTACGGCGGTTTGTATGATTTAAAGCTCAACGAAAAGGACGCCTTCCGGACTGTGCTGGAAACGCTGCAAAGCGGCATCTAAAGCCGGATGCGAAAAAAAGCCGGGATACAAGCGCGCTGCTTGCTTCCCGGCTTTTTTGATCTGCAAAGCGATAAGGAGATACTTATACCATTTCTATTCTATTTCTCATGGGAAAGGCTTATTTCGCCTGGGCGTGATACTCCCTGTCGATCTGCTGGAGCCAGTCGATGATGGACAGGTGCTGGGGACAGGCGGCCTCGCAGGCGCCGCACTGGACGCAGTGGGAGGCGTCGCAGCCCTGGCTGATCTTGTCCTGATAATTGTGCAGGAACCGGCCGGGCTGGTCAAACATTTTGGCGCTGTTGTAGCCCTGGAAAATATCGGGGATGCGCACGCCCTGGGGGCAGGGCTGGCAGTATTGGCAGCCGGTGCACTTGACAGGCATCCGGGACAGATACGCCTGCTTTAATTGCCCGGCGAAGGCCCGGTCCGCTTCCGTCATGCCGCCCACGGTCAGGGTGTCGAAGATGCGCAGGTTATCGTCCAATTGCTCCGGGGTGCTCATGCCGCTTAAAATGGTGGCCACCTCGGCAAAGTCCGCGATGTAAGCAAAGGCCCATTCCACGGCGCTGCGCTTCCGGGGATATTCCTCCATGAGCTTTCTCACGTTTTCCGGCGGGTTCGCCAGCGCGCCGCCCCGCAAAGGTTCCATGATCACCAGGGGCACGCCGCATTTGCCCGCTTCCCTGAGGCCCTTCAGGCCCGCCTGCTCCTCGTCGTCCAGATAATTGAACTGGATCTGGGCCATGCCCCAGTCATAGGCGTGGAGGATGCGCAGGAAGGCGTCCAGGTCATCATGGAAGGAAAAGCCGGGATGCTTGATCCGGCCGTCCTTCACGGCCTGTTTCAGAAAGTCCTGATAATGGAAGGCTTCCATTTTGTCCATGCGGTCCTTGTTCATGGCGTGGAGCAGATAAAAGTCCACATAGGGCACGTCCAGCTTTTTCAGCTGCTCGTCCAGCAGCCGGTTCATGTCCTTTTCCTCATTCACGGACCAGATGGGCAGCTTGGTGGTCAGGCGCACCTTGTCCCGGTAGCCATCCTTTAAGGCCAGGCCCACCACGATTTCGCTTTCCCCGCCGTGATAAGGATAGGCGGTGTCCACATAACTGATGCCGCTGTCGATGCCATGGCGGATCATGGCGATGGCTTTCTCCCGGTCGATCACGTCTTTACCGTTTTCTTTCCGGGTGGGCAGGCGCATGCAGCCAAAACCCAGCCGGGACACGGAAAACCCATGGCTTCCAAAGGGAACGTATTGCATAGCGGATTCCTCCTTTAAAACAAATACTGATAGATACAGTATACTTGATTTTCCTGTATTTGTCTATTGTTTGTTTTTCTTTTCCGTTCTACCCTTCTTTTTGCCCGCATAAGCATGGACAGAAGCGAAGGCAGGAGGAAGAAAAAATGGAAATGCAATGGATTCGTGAAAATATGGAAACGGAGCAGATGATTCTGGCCAAGCCCACCCAGGCCACCGTGGAAGCGGAAGTGGCGCTGCCCGGGGGCCTAAGGGAGGAGGCGCGGGTGTATTACGCCGACGCCGTCGCCGCCGTAAACGGAGGAGAAATGGCAGGCGGCAGGATCACGGCGGACGGGCGGGTCACCTTTCATGTGCTTTACGCCCAGGGCGATTTGGCCAACGTGCGGGCGTTGGAGGCCACGGCAGATTTTTCCCAGGCCCTGCCCCTCAAGGAGGAGTCCGGCCAGGCCGCCGCGGTGCGGCTGCAGCCCCGGGTGCAGGTGCAGCGGGTGAACGCCAAGGCGTTCAACGGCAGGCTGCTTTTGCAGGCGATATTGAACCTGACGGCGGAAGCGGCCCTGACGCGCACCGTGGCTTACATCCGGGACGCGGGCGAGGGCGAAGAACTGCAGCGCGCCGCCCAGACCATCGCCATGGAGCGCACGGTGGGCGAAGGCGAAAGCCAGCAGCTGCTCAGAGAGGAATTCGAGCTGTCCGACGTGCTCAGGATTCGGGATACCCTGTTCGCCACGGCGGAAGCCCAGGTGGAGGATATTTTAGGCGGGGCCGATGGCAAGGCCACGGTGACGGGCACGGTCACGGTGGACGCCTGCCACACCGCCGATCTGCCGGGGCGGCCCCTGGTGTATACCCGCCACACGGTGCCCTTTGAACAGCAGGTGACCCTGTCCGGAGCCCTGGGCAGCGCCTTGGCGGCCCGGTGCAATGTGAAGGACGTGGCGGTGCTGAGCCAGGAAACAGGAGAAGGCGGGCGGCTGATGCGGGCGGAAATCCAGCTGGCCACCGGGCTGACCGCCGTGGAGGAACATGAAGTGACCGCCCTTCGGGACGCTTACACCACCCAGGGCGATATCCTGGATATTCAAACCCAGAAGGTGGTTTACCGCAGCGGCACGGTGAACGAAACCGCCGCGGAAAGCGGACGCACGGTGATGACGCTGCCCGAGGGCTCGCCCCGGGTGAAAACCCCGCTGCTGGCCTTTATCCGCCCTGTGCCGGTGGAGGCGCAGCGGCAGAAGGAAAAGCTAAGCGTGGAGGGCATCCTGGACGTGACCCTGATTTACCAGACCGATGATACCGACGTGCCGGTGTCCGTGCGGCAGGAGGAGCCCTTCCGGGCGGTGTTCGCCACCCAGGCATCGCCGGAGGATGAGCTCATCCTCACCGCCGCCCAGGTGGAGCCCAGCGCCGTCACCGGGGACCGGGTAGAGCTCAAGTATATCCTGCGGCTCCATGCCGAGGGCATCAGGAAAGGGGAGGCGGATTTGATCGTGGACGCCGCTTCCGTGCCCGCCCCGGAGGCCGGAAAGGGCATCATCCTCTATTACCTGCAGCCCGGAGAAACCACCTGGGATCTGGGCAAGCGCTGCCGGGTACCTTTGGAAGAAATCACCCGCCTGAACCCCCATCTGCCGGAACATCCTGCGGCAGGCACGCCGGTCATCGCTTATAAACGGTAAACAAAGAGAAAATGAAGGGCGTGTTTTCTGAAAAACGGGGTTGAGAATATTTGACAATGGAAGTATAATAGCAGGGAAGAAATCGTTTCAAGGCGCAAAAGAAGTACGGGGTGAGCGGATATGGATGGATGGATGGAACGGCGCGCTTGGCTGCCGATGCTGAATCAATTGCCGCAGGAGGGCCTGGAAACGCCCCTGGCCATGGCAAAGTATGAATTGGAAGCGTACTTTGCAGGCAGGGAAAAAACCGTGTGCAGGCTGGACGCGGCTCTGGGGGAAGGCTTTGAAATCACGGAAGAAAACGGCGGCCTAAGCATTCGCGGGGGCGAAACGGGCGTGCTGTACGGGGCCTATGCCCTGATCCGCGCAAGGGCCTGCGGGGAGGATCTTCCCCGGGGCGTCCAAAAGCCGTATTATCCTCTTCGCATGATCAACAGCTGGGATAATATGGACGGCTCCGTGGAGCGGGGCTACTCCGGGCGCTCCATCTGGTTTGAGGGCGGCAGGTTTGCTTACGAGCCCGCCCGCATTCGCCAGCTGGGCCGGATGCTGGCCAGCGTGGGCATCAATGTGCTGTGCGTCAATAATGTGAATGTGCATCAGCCCGCCCAGCATCTGCTGGATACCCTGCTGCCGGATACCGCCCGGTTCGCTTCTTTGCTGCGGCCCTTTGGGGTGCGGCTCATGCTGAGCATTGATTTTTCCCAACCCATGCAGCAGGGCCTGCCCACCGCCGATCCCCTGGACGAAGGGGTGCGGGCCTGGTGGGCGGATACGGCCCGGCGGGTGTGGAGCGCCATTCCTGATCTGGCGGGCTTCCTGGTGAAGGCCGACAGCGAGCACCGCCCCGGCCCCAACACCTATGGCCGCTCCCACGCGGAGGGAGCCAATATGCTGGCCCGGGCCATCGCCCCATACGGCGGGGCGCTGGTGTGGCGGGCGTTCGTGTATAACTGTATGCAGGACTGGCGGGACCAAACCACGGACCGACCCCGGGCGGCCTATGACCTGTATATGCCGCTGGACGGCGCATTTGACGGGAACGTGATTTTGCAGGTAAAGCACGGGCCCTATGATTTCCAGGTGCGGGAGCCCCTGTCGCCCCTGCTGCTGGGCATGAAGAAAACCAATCTGGCCATTGAATTCCAATTGGCCCAGGAATACACCGGCCACCAGATCGACCTGTACGCCATGCCCCCCATGTGGCGGGAATGCTTTGACCAGATGGGCAAGGAGAGGGTGCGGGCCATCGCGGCGGTGAGCAACCTGGGCCGGGACGATAACTGGACGGGCCACCCCTTCGCGGCGGCCAACCTGTTTGCTTACGGCCTGTTTGCCTGGAATCCCGACGCCGACCCGGAAAAGGCCCTGCGCCAATGGGCGAAGCTGACCTACAGCCTGCCGGAAAATCAGACGGCGGCGCTCACCGGCATCCTGATGAAAAGCCAGGAAGCCTATGAAAACTACGCCGCCACCCTGGGCCTGTGCTGGATGGTCACGCCGGGGGATCATTACGGGCCCAACCCCTACGGCTATGAATTCCAGGCCTGGGGCACCTATATCCGGGCCGACCGGAACGCCGTGGGCATTGACCGCACCGGCGGGGGCACAGGCTATGTGAACCAGTATCCCGAGCCCCTGCGCTCCCTCTACGCCGACGCGCATACCTGCCCGGACAATTTGCTCCTGTTTTTCCACCGTCTCCCCTATAGCTTTGTCATGAAGGACGGCCGCACCCTGATCCAGCGGATTTATGACGATCATTTTCTGGGCTGCGCTCAGGCGGAGGAAATGGCCCGGGCGCTGTCCGGCCTGGAGCTTCCCTTCCCTGACCGAAAGGAAGCGGAGGAACGGATGCAAAAGCAGCTTGCCAACGCCCGGGAATGGCGCGACATTGTAAACACCTTCTTCCACCGCTTCTGCGGGATCGCGGATGATAAAGGCAGGAAAATCTACGACTGATACGAAGGGAAGGATGCTGCGATGCTGAGCCGGGATGTGGATACGGCGAAGGCCTGGGCCCTGCGGCTCCACGCGGGGCAAACGGACAAGGCAGGTCTCCCCTACGCCGCGCACCCGGAGCGGGTGGCGGCCAGGCTGACCGCTCCGGAAGAAAAGGTGGTGGGCTGGCTCCATGACACCGTGGAGGATACCGGCCTTACGCTGGAAGAAATCAAAGCCCAATTCGGCCCGGAAACCTCCGCCGCCGTGGACGCCATCAGTCGGCGGGAAGGCGAAGAATGGCAGGATTATCTGCTTCGGGTCAAGGAAAACCCCGTGGCCCGGGAGGTCAAAATCAGCGATCTGATCGACAACAGCAACCTGTCCCGCATCCCTTATGTTACCCTCCGGGACGTGGACAGGCAGAAAAAATATAACGAAGCATTGCGCTTTCTCATGACATAACATCGCGCCCCGTTTCCTGCAGCGGAAACGGGGCGCTTGCCGTCAGTTTTCCCGGCCCTGCCTATGCGGACAGCGGGGACTGGTCAGTCCTGTCCGCCCAGAGTGGAATTGTACTCATAATCTTCCACGGTGCCGGTTTCCACATTCACGAAAACGTTGTAGTATCCGTTCATTGCCGTGCGTTTCGTGATATCTCCGGTTTCAAATTCGTCATTATACTTTAGATATTCCACCTGGAAGCAGGGCTTGCCGTTGATCATCTCATACCAGCTGTTTTCTTCATCGCCGCAGGTGTTGGTGTATAGTTCCAATTGGGCGCTCTGCTCTTCGTTCAGCCCATAATTGCTGATGATGAACGTCCTGCCGATGAGAATCATTTCGGCTTCGGGCAGTCTGCGCGCATTCAGGGCCGCCGTCTTTTGGGCTTCGCGGTCCTGGAAATAGGTATCATCCGCAGCGGACGAAGAATGATCTTCAAAAACGCCATGCTGTTCACTGATGGCAGCTGCTTTGCTGATAAAGGCGTCCTTTTTCTTCTGATCCAGGCTGTCCGCCATCATCTGCCGAAGCTGCTCCCGTCCCCAGGCCACCGCCCCGTAACCGCCGGAAGTATCATCGCCGTCATGGCTCCATTGAATTTTCGCTTTTCCTTCCTTGATCAGGACGGTATAGGAGCCCAGCACATATTCCATTCCGCCCACGCCGGTATAGGTTACCTGAACGGCGCCGTCCGGCAGTTCCTTCTCTTCACGTTCAAAAAACGTCTGCATTTCCGCCGTGACGCCGTATTGTTTTTCCAGCTCCCGATCTGCGATCCGGGCAGCGGAAACTTTAGAGGAAAACAGCAGTTCCGCGGCCAGGGCCGTGACGGACAGCAGCGTCAGGACGAGAGCCAGCGCCAAACCCAAAGAGACTTTTTTCACAGCAGGTTCCTCCTTTTCAGCGATCCGGCGCTGGACAGCGGCCCGGCAGGAGGGCACTTCATCCAGAAAGGAGAGCCGACGGTCCATGATGGCCTTCAGCGATTCCTTATTCGTATTCATCATACCAATCCTCCAGTTCCTGCTTCAGCATCGTTTTCGCTTTTTTCAGCCGATAGTTGACTGTTGATCGGGGGAGCCGCAGGGTCTTTGTCATTTCTTCCAAGGTCAATCCATGATACCAGTGGAGCAGCGTGACCTCCTTGAGCTTTGGCGGCAGGCACAGCACTGAGCGCGTAACGGTGTCGTCCTTTTCGTCAAAGGGAACAGCGCCTTCCGGAAGGGTATCCGGCGTCACGAACCGGTCCGTATTCCGCATCCACGCGCTCTTCATCAGATCCTTGCAGGTGTTGATCGCAATGCGCGTCAGCCATGTTTTTTCCTGCGCCTCTCCGCGGAAGCGGTCATAGCTCTTCCAGGCCTTGAAGAATGTTTCCTGTACGGCGTCTTCCGCCAGCGCTGTATCGCACAGATAAGCGAAGCACAGCCGAAGCATCGGTTTTTCCCATCGGGCGATGAGGGTGTCCAGATATTCCGGACGCGGAGCCTGAACCACGGCGCTCCCTCCTTTCAACACTGATTAGACGACGCGGCAAACCAAACAGGCCAAATTTCCTGATTCTATTTTTCTGGCCTTTATGAATTTTGATCTTGTCCGGTATATAAGGAAAGGCGCGCTTTCACCATCTGGCAGGTGGTGAGTCAACGCGCCTTTTATATTCCGCAAGGAACGAATCCGGACTGGAACGGCTAAACTATCTGTACTCTGTAACGCTGCGCTCGTTCTCCTCGTCTAATCCCTGTTGCCTGCCGTCCGTCCCTCAATACGCCTTCCCGCACAGCACCACGCAGACAATGAGCAGCGCGGTGACGGCGCAGGCGATATAATCCCGCTTTTGGCATTTCAGCACCCGCAGGCGGGTCCTGCCCTCGCCGCCGTGATAGCAGCGGGCTTCCATGGCCATGGCCAAATCGCCTGCCCGGCGGAAAGCGCTCACGAACAGCGGCACCAGCAGCGGCACCATGGCCTTGGCCCGGGCAATCAGGTTGCCGGTTTCAAAGTCCGCGCCCCGGGCGGTCTGGGCCTTCATGATTTTGTCGGCTTCCTCCAGCAGGGTGGGGATGAAACGAAGGGCGATGCTCATCATCATCGCCATTTCATGGGCAGGGAAATGAATCACCCGCAAAGGAGAAAGTAGCCGCTCCAATCCGTCTGTCAGGGTAATGGGCGGAGTAGTCAGGGTCAGCAGGCTGGAAAACAGCACCAGCAGAATCAGCCGTAAAGAATAATGAACGGCCATGGTCAGGGCTTCTTTTTTGATCACCGCGAAGCCCAGGTTCAGCAGCGGCGTTTCCCCCTGCAAAAAGAACAGATTCAGCACGAAGGTCAGAATCAATATCAGCCGCAGGGGCTTTAACCCCTTCACCATCATTTTCACCGGCACCTTGGACAGCCGGGTCACGATCACCAGAAACGCTGCGATGGGCACGAAAGCCAGCAGGTTGCTCGCCAGGAAAATGGCCACGATCACAGCGATCAGCAGCACGATCTTGATCCTCGGGTCCAGCCGGTGCACCACGCTGTCCGCGGGATAATACTGTCCTAAGGTGATATTATTCAGCGCCATGGGCTTTCCCCTCCTTCCACAGGGCCAGCAGCGCTTCCATGGCCTGCTCCTCCCGGAAAATATCCTCTGGGCAGGGAAGGCCCATTTCCCGCAGCCGGATGCCCAATTTGCACACGGAGGGCACGTCCAGCCCCATCTGCTCCAGGCGCTCAGCGTGGCGGAAGATTTCCTCCGGCGTCCCGTCCATGGCGATGGTGCCGTGCTCCATCACCACCGCGCGGGTGGCAAACCGGGCCACGTCGTCCATGGAATGGGACACCATCACCACTGTGGCGCCCTGCTGGTGCAGGCCGTAGATCAATTGCAGCATTTCCTCCCGGCTCTGGGGGTCCAGCCCGGCGGCGGGCTCGTCCAGCACCAGAATCCGGGGCCGCATGGCCAGCACCCCAGCGATAGCAACCCGGCGCATCTGGCCGCCGGACAGCTCAAAGGGCGATTTCTCCGCGATGTCTTTGTCCTTGAGACCCACCTTGTTCAGGGCCTCCTGCACCCGCTCGGCGATTTCCGCCTCCGGCAGGCCCAGGTTCTTGGGCCCGAAGGCTACGTCCTTGGCCACGGTTTCCTCAAACAGCTGATGCTCCGGATACTGGAACACCAGCCCCACCTTCCGGCGCACCTCCCGCTTGTCATAGCCCTTCTGATGAATGTCCTGCCCATCCAGCAGCACCCGGCCGGAGGTAGGGGCCAGCAGCCCGTTGATATGCTGGGCCAGGGTGGATTTGCCCGATCCCGTATGCCCGATCAGCGCCAGAAATTCTCCTTCCCGGATGGTCAGGTTCACGTCCTCGATGGCGGTGGATTGGAAGGGGCTGCCGGGCTGATAGGTATGGGTCACATGCTCCAGGGTCACTTGCACAGCCGTTTTACCTCCTCCGCCATTTCATCCACCGTCAGGATGCCCTCCTTTAAAGGCATGCCCTGGGCTCGCAGCTGGGCCGCCAGCCGGGCCATGGGCGGCGCGTCCAGGCGATAGGGCTTGATGCGCTCCACGTCGGAAAAAATCTCTCTGGGCGTACCGTTCATCACGATCTGCCCCCGGTGCATCACATGCACCTGATCGCAGACCACCGCTTCCTCCATAAAGTGGGTGATCCACAGCACGGTGATCCCCTGCTCTTTATTCAGCCGCTGCACAGCCTTGAGCACGTCCCGCCGACCCTTGGGGTCCAGCATGGCGGTGGATTCGTCAAAAATAATCGCTTCCGGCTCCATGGCCAGCACCCCCGCGATGGCCACGCGCTGCTTTTGTCCGCCGGATAAAAGGTGGGGCGCTTTGTCGGCGTGCTTGAGCATACCCACGTCCGTCAGCGCTTTTTCGATGCGGGCGGGCATTTCTTCCGTAGGGATGCCGATGTTTTCCAGACCGAACGCCACGTCCTCCCGCACCACGGTCGCCACCAATTGGTTATCGGGATTCTGAAACACCATCCCGGCCCGCCGCCGGATTTCCCAGGTGTTTTCGTCGGCCTTTGTATCCATGCCGCACACGGTCACCGTGCCCTCCGTGGGCAGATACAGGCCGTTGATCAGCTTGGCCAGAGTGGATTTGCCGGAGCCATTCTGCCCTAAAATGGCGTGGAAGGAGCCCTTCTCCACCTGCAGGCTCACGTCCCGCACGGCCAAAGGCCCGTCTTCTTCATAGGCGAAGGATACGTGATCCACCGCGATAATGGGTTCTGCCATGAAACTTCCTCATTTTCTCTGTGATCCGCGCCGATGGCGCACGGGAATTATAGCATATTTTTCAGCCTCCCGCAACCGCGTATCCTGTTTCTTCCTTTTTCTGCCATTGATCATTTGGAGAGAAACTGTCCGAATATTCAAATAAACGAATATTATTTTTAAATCTATTGTTTATGTTCGGAAAAATAGCAAAAAAATTGTTTTCATCGTCATTTTTTTCTTGCCTCCCGTTTTTTTTCATGCGATAATGCATTCATCCCCTCCCTCCTGCGGAAGGGACGAACCAATCATTGCATTTACGAAAAAGGAGGATTCATCCATGCAGAACATGAAGCGCCCCGAAACCATGGAACGCATCACCACTCCCGCGCTGGCAAAAGCGTTTATTGAAGAGCAGGTTGCCGCCATCAAGGCCCAGGTGGGCGATAAGAAGGTGCTGCTGGCGCTGTCCGGCGGCGTGGATTCCTCTGTTGTGGCCGCTCTGCTGATTAAAGCCATTGGCAAAAATCTGGTGTGCGTGCACGTGAACCACGGCCTTCTTCGCAAGGGCGAGCCCGAGCAGGTGATCCAGGTGTTCCGCCATGAAATGGACGCCAATCTGGTGTATGTGGACGCGGTGGACCGGTTCCTGGACAAGCTGGCCGGGGTGGCCGATCCGGAACAGAAGCGGAAGATCATCGGCGCGGAATTCATACGCGTATTTGAAGAAGAAGCCCGGAAGCAGGAAGGCATCGCGTTCCTGGCCCAGGGCACCATCTATCCCGACATTCTGGAAAGCAAGGGTGTCAAAGCCCATCACAATGTGGGCGGCCTGCCGGATGACCTGCAATTCGACCTGGTGGAGCCCGTCAAATTCCTCTATAAGGACGAGGTGCGCGTGGTGGGCACGGCCCTGGGCCTGCCTGCAAACATGGTCTATCGTCAGCCCTTCCCCGGCCCCGGCCTGGGCGTGCGCTGCGTTGGCGCCATCACCCGGGACCGCCTGGAAGCCCTGCGGGAAGCGGACGCCATTGTCCGGGAAGAAATCGGCAAGCTCCCCACGGTGCCGTGGCAGTATTTCTGCGCCATCCCCGATTTCCAGTCCACCGGCATCAAGTACGTGAACGGCCAGGGCGAACGCTACATGGGCTGGGCCGTGATCATCCGCGCCGTCAATACGGTTGACGCTGTCACCGCCACCGTTCCCGAAATCCCCTTCTCCGTGCTCTGCACGATCCGCGACCGCATCGTTTCCACCGTCCCCGGCGTCAATCGCGTGCTGTGGGATATTTCCGAAAAGCCTGTGGCCACGATCGAGTGGGAATAAGAACCGGAGTGCCAAAAGTCCTTATTTTACAAGGATTTGCGGCCTCGGAAAATCGACTTTGATAACCAAATGATAACATTTCCCGAAGCCGAAATTATAGAAAAAT
>CAMOUF010000203.1 GCA_946626395.1 uncultured Clostridia bacterium | reverse complement strand
TAAACGGAAATACCACAGCGGCGGCAAGACCCGCGCCCAGCAAGCCGCCCCCCAGGCTGCACAGCGCCGATTCCCGCAGCACCGTGCCGCCAAGGGCACGCCGGGACATGCCAACCAATCGCAGCACCGCGAATTCACGCCGCCGCTCATTCACCGAAAGAAGATTGGCCAGCAGCAGAATCACCAGGCAAAGGACCCACACAGCGGCAATCAGCAGCGTTACAGTCCGGGAGATGCCCGCCAGACTGTCGGAAACCTGGGTGATCATGCTGCGGGTGCGCACCGCCGTGGCCTTGCGGACGTGGCCATTCAGCTTGCTGTTCACCTGATCAATGCTGTATCCGGGCTTTACTTTTACATAGACGGCGGAAATTTTTTCATCGGAATCGCTGGTGATTTTATGGGTGATGCCTTTTTCCTCCGCTGCCTTCAAAAGCAGGTTCATGGTGTCCATGGAGCAGTAAACCGCCGTGTCCAATCCTGTGCCGGTAGGAGCCAGCTGGGCGGCTACCTTGCAGCGCTGGTCATAGATGCGCAGGATTTCGCCCACCTGCGCTTCTACCTTGCAGCCCACCGCCACCTCCATTTCATCAAGCGCCCGGGAATAGCTTTGCTGAATCCAGGGCTGGACGGTAAAATCCCTGCTGGGATCGATACCGATCACCTGGATTTTGATGGAGCAGCAGTCCGCTTTCAGGGAGGCCAGGAAGGTTTGGGGCGCGGCCTTTTCCACGCCCTCCACCTCCATCACCCGGTCCAGGGCGGTCTTGTCCATATAGAACGCGCCCGTGGTACCCTGGAGCATGATATTTTCAAAGCTCACCTTGCTTTGCGCGGTGGCGGGCAGCACGATGATATCCGCCCCCAGCCGCGCTTCCAGGCTGCCAAGCCCCTGCCGCAAGGACAGCACCACCACCGACCCGCCAAAGACGGAAAAGGCAAGCAGCGCTGTCAGCAGCAGCAGCACGGCGGTGCGCGCCGGGCGGCGGGTCAGATTCTTGATCGGAAGATAAAACGGATTCATGGGCGTTTTCCTTTTCTCCATTCCAAAATCATGCCGATGGCGGACAGGAGCAGCGTCCCGGCGCCAAGCAACGTCATGCCGGGTTTCATCACGGCTTGGCAGCGCATGGTGGACATACGGCACAAAGAAATGAGGGGGCCGGGAACGAACAACCCCAGCGCGGCGGTGAGGCCGCAGGCAAGGTACAGGCCCATTTTCGCCTTTTGCAAAATAATGCTGATCAGGCTTTCCAATCCCATCAGGCACCCCAGCCCCAGCAGGACCTGCCCGGCCCAATGGCACGCGCCAAAGGAGCCGTCCTCATGGACGCAGGGAGACAAAAATGTGACCGCCCCCACCGCCACAGTGATGGAAAGTATCAGCAGCAGAACAGGAATCAGCTTCTTCATCGGCACGTCCTTTCGATATAAAAACTGAGCATCGATTTGAAATGATCATTGCTTTCCAAAATTCTCGTTGATCACTTCCCGGGCCACTCTCCCATGCTCCAGCACGATGGTGCGCTGGGCGGCCTCGGCCACCTCGGGATCGTGGGTAACGACGATCAGGGTGGTGCCTTCCTTGTGCAATTGGGCGAACAGATCCAGCACGATGTTTTCGTTGGCTTCGTCCAGGTTGCCGGTAGGCTCGTCGGCCAGGATCAGCTCCGGATGATTGATCAGCGCCCGGGCCACGCACACCCGCTGCTGTTCGCCGCCGGACAATTGGCTGGGCAGATGGCGGGCGCGTTCCCGCAGGCCCACTCGGCCCAGGGCTTCCAGGGCTTCTTCCTCATCGGGCATGGAATGGTAATACTGGCTCACCATCACGTTTTCCACGGCAGTCAGATAATTGACCATGTGGAACTGCTGGAACACCAGGCCGATCTTGTCCCGGCGGATGTCGGTCAGCCGCTTGCTGGGCAGCTTCGATATATCCGTCCCGTCCAGCAGCACTTCGCCCTTGGTGGGCTTATCCATGCAGCCGATGATATTCATCATGGTGCTTTTGCCGCTGCCGGAAGGGCCCATGATGGCCACCCATTCGCCTTGATCCACGTGGATATTCACATTGTCCAGGGCTTTCAATTCTCCGTATATTTTGGAAACGTTTTTCAGCTCCAACAGGCTCATATTTTTATTCTCCTTTCAGCACCAGGGCGGGGTCGATGGCCACGGCCCGTTTGATGGGCAGCAGGCAGGAAACGGCGGCGATGATCATGGACACGATCACCGTAATGGGCAGCAGCAGCGGCTGGAAGGTAATGGAGGACCCAAACACATTCACGCTGACTACCTGGGCGAAAACAAAGCCCAGCAGCGCGCCCATGATTCCCCCAAGGCCCCCCAGGAACATGCCTTCGCCCAGGAACTCAGCCCTGATGGAGCCGTCGGAAGCGCCCAGGGCTTTTCTTAAGCCAATTTCCCTTCTCCTCTCGGATACCACCGCCATCATGGTGGTGGATACGCAGATCATGGTCAAAAGCAGCACCACCGCTGTGACCAGGAACACCAGGGCCTGCAGCTTGCTCAGGACCGCGGCCTCGGACTTGGCCACGCGCTTGGCCAGCTTGGCGGCCACGCCCTGGTTCTTTTCCGTGATTTCATTGACGTAAGTATCCAATTGCTCCGCGTTTGCGGATATGCTCAATTCCGCCACGTCCAGCTTGCTTTCCCCGGTCAGGCTTTCCATATCGGCAAGAGAAATAAAGGCGAAGCCCTCTTCCTTGCCGCCGGTGGTCAGGATACCGGTGACGGTGAAATTCAGGGTGTGGGGGAGAGCGGCGGGGGTCGCTTTCCGCGCATTGTTCAGGGCATCCACCACTGCGGTGGAAGTGACGGTGGCGCCGGACAGGGCGTCTACCTCCTGGCCCAGGGTCAAAGGCAGGGCTTTTCCGATAAACTGGGCGGCAAATTCTTCATCCTCCGTGGCCCGGCCGCCGAATTCCGGCGTTTGGGAATGGGCATCAATTTGGATGGAAGCGATTTTTGCCTGGTCATCCAGGACAGCGGAAACATAGACGATGCCGCCGCTCCAGCCCTCGGCGCTGCCGGAAAGCTGGGCCCCGGGAGTCCGGTCGTCCTGGGGATTATTTGAAATGGAAACGGAAGGCTGATAGGTGAGCTCCATGGTGGAGCCGGGCTTTACGCCGATGGTTTCCGCCACTTCCTTGCCTACCAGCACTTCCCTTGTGGAAGCGGGATATGCCCCTTCCACGCTGAAATAAGGGCTGGTTTTGACCACCTGGGAAAAATCCGTTCCGGCGGTGTTAAAGGACTGCTGCCGGGAGGTCATATCCAGGCGCACATACCGGTAAGGCGTCGCGCCCACCAGCTCCTCAGGAGAAAAAACGGACAGGATATCCTGTAAACTCTCTTCTGTCAGCGCGCCAGCCTCCGTTGGCTGCAAAATCATGTTAGCCCCGTAGGAGCGGAACTGCGCACCCATTTGACGGGGCACGTCCACATAGATGGTCACCAGGCCCGCCAAAATGGTCGCCCCGATGCCGATGGACAAAAGTGCGATCAGCATCCGGGAACGCCGCCTGAGCAGAGACGCGGTGATCATGCGCAGAAACATTCGTCTTTTTGTCATATATACCCTCCAATACGGCTGAATACTCCGTTTGCTTAATGCCCGCCATGGAGCACTTCAGCAGGACGCAGCCGCAGCACCATCCGGATGGCCGGCATGCTGCCCGCCATGGTCACCAGGAAAATCAGCCCCGCCACGATGGGGATCACGTTGGGATTCATTTCAATGGCCGCGCCGAACACGCTGCGGCCGATGAGCTGGGCAAAGCCAAAGCCCATGCCGTAGCCCACCCCAAAGCCCACCAGGGCGGTGATCAGGATTTCCGTCATGACCACGCCGGTAATGGATGCGTCCCGTGCGCCGATGGCTTTGAGCAGACCGATTTCCTGGCTGCGCTCCATGACCGAGGCGGTGACCAGGTTGGAAATGCCCAGGGCTGAACCGATCAGGCTCAGGGCGGTGATCAGGATCATCAGCAATTGGGTTTTATCCAGGATGGTGCCTTCGCTTTCCGCCACCTGCCGCACAGCGGAGGCCACCGACCCGGTGATCACTTCCTGGATCTGATAGCAAATGGCGCTGACGTAGGCGGTGCAGTACCAGGTTTCATAATCCCGGCTGCTCAGGGCGGCGGGGTTTCGGGCCGCCCGGCGGGCCAGCTCGTTATCCGGCGTGGTGAGGGCGGAAACCTCGATGGAGGAAACCCGGTTTTCCCGGTCGGTCAAAGCTTGAACCAGATCCAGCACGGAATAAATCTGCTCGTCCTCGTCTCCGCCGGCGTCAAATATCCCGGCGATCTGAACGTCCTTATCTCCCTGGGAGGCAATCAGGTGAACGGTATCGCCAGCCTTCCAGCCCATCTGCTGGGCCAGCGCGGCGCCCACCATGATTTCAGAAATGGCGTTTTCGTCCTTTTCATCCAGCCATTTGCCCTCTGTCACGTCCCACCAGGAGCGCATACCCACAATGCCCGCGTCCAGGCTTTCACCGGTGGGCAGGTCCAGATGATGGTTGAACCAGGCGCCCGTCATTTTCACGCTGTCCCCGTTTGTCAGGGTTACCTGGGTGTCCAGGAAGGGGGTAAAGTCCACGATGTTAAAAGCCCAGAAAATGGTTTTGAGTTTGCCCAATTCGTCCTCCCGCAGGTAGGCGGCGTTCAGCTCCGCGCCGTCCCCAACGTCGTATATTTCCGACATCAGGGAGGAATCCTTGGGCTTGACGGTGATGTTGGCCCCGTAGTTTTTCAGCTCCTTGTTCACCTTGTCGCCCACGTCCAGCATCACGTTCAGCATGCCGGTGGCCAGGGAAGCGCCCAGGGCGATGGTGAAGGCGATCAAAAGCATTTTGCCCTTCTGATGAAACAGGACGCCGCGAATCATACGAAACAGCATTGTGTTACATCCTTTCAAAAATCTTACCTGAATTCTTTTTCTCCCGCCAGGATATCATCCAGCTTGAACACCAGGCAGCCGTCGCCCACTTCATATTTCAGGGGGATGGGATTGCAGCCGCCCTTGAAGCCGATGGTGTTGATGTTCATGACCACATCGCAGCGCTTGCAGATGATTTGCCCGTTACGCTCAAAGTAACCCGCGTTGCCGCACACGTCGCAGGCGTCCAGGCCCACGCCGTAGGAAGCGGAATTGGGCTTGCGCACCACGATCCAGCGAACGTCCACGTTCTTTTCCGTGCGGTACTCGAACCGGTGCAGATGTCCGTCATTTACGGTTTCCAGGGGCACCCTGATTTCATCGTCCTCCACCGTGTAGGTTTCCGGGGCGGATAGGGTCACAGGCCGGGTATCCTCAGCCTTTACATAGGTCAGGATCACGGTGGAAAGGATCACGCCGCAAAGAACGGCGGCGGACAGGCGGCGGAAGCGCCGGTTCCTTGCCCGCAGCTTGCGCAGCTGGGCGGAATTGTCGTATGCTTCCTTCACCTTGAGATTCTGGCAGAAGAAAAGGATGCCGATCAAGGCGGCCAGCCCCGCGCCGATCCAGATAAAGAGCATGGCATAGCTGGCAGTAAACATCATCAGATCCCCTGCCCAGCCATATTCCGCACTGGAATATTTGATGGGCCAGGACAGCCACTTGGCTCGGTTCACCCAGGGCACGAAGAAGCGGCCAAAGCAGTAAACGGCAAAGCTGACCAGGCCAATGGACAGGGCCCCCGGCACCAGGCCGTAAGGCTTTATATGGACAGCGCATAAATACATTACGCGCGAATAAACGAGAAGCAAAATCAGCGCCAGGGCCCACCCGGCCAGACGGACCATGTAATAGGTGGAGAAAAAGCCGTTGCCCATGGTGTTGAAGCTGAAGGGATAGAGCAGCACCCCGGGAAGGGCATAGAAGATTTGCGCGGCGGAAAGCAGCCCGCCAGCCGCGCACAGCAGTTTGCCGCCCAAATGTAAGGAAGCGTTTTCCTTTCTTCCCATGATCAGGGTCAGGATCAGGAAAACAAGCGTCAGTGTCAGGATCACGCCGTAGATATAATGATTCCAACGGCTGGAAATAATGAGATTGGTGGTATTTTTTACAATGGCCATGGCCACGGAAGCGATCACGCCCAGGCCAATCAGCGCGCCATGGATCATCCTGCCCTTTTTGTCAAATAAGCGGCTGAGCATGGCGTGCATCCAGGTAACGTATGTCACCGTCAGGAACAAGTCCTGGGTGACCATCCACAGATATTTAAGCATCAGAACCCCCCATGTGTTGATGGATGCGGGAGAAGACGGGCGCGCGTTCAAAGAAAATTGCCGCAGTCTCTAAACGCGCGGAATGCTGGCGCACGATCCCCCGCGGATCGCGTGCCAGCAAACACAGATTATTTCTCTGTTTTGTTTATCTTACCATTCCTTGGTGAATGTCCAGCCGGTCCAGGTGGCGGTCAGGGGTTCGTCCCAGAAGGACTTGGCTTCCACGCCGGTTTCGGCGTCCACGTGCAGCAGGTAGCCCTGTTCAGCGGGGCTCTTGATGTACAGGGTGATGGTGTATTCGCCTTCGGCCAGGGGGATGTTGTTGCCATAGTGGGGGCCATCGGAAGCAGCCATGGGCATCATGGAGCCGGAATACACTTCCTTGCCGTCCTTGTCCTTGATCACGAAGTCGATGCTCAGATAGGGCACCCAGCTGTCAACGGGGAAACCATAGGGGTTTTCGTTGGCGGTCAGGTCCACTTCGATGTGCAGGTCGGAGCCTTCCTTGGGGGTCGCGTTTTCGGCGGGAGCCATATCCACGGGCTGGAAGTACACCATGCTCATGGTCATGAAGCCCACTTCCTGCTCGCCTTCCACGCCCAGCTCGTACTCGTCAAAGCCGGCCTCGTCCTCCGCCAAAGCGAAGGCGGACACGCTCAGCAGCATCATGGCGGACAGCATCAGGGCAAGAAACTTTTTCATGGTTGAATCCTCCTTACATTTGCAATGGGTCTATGCCGCACGCCTCGCGCGGGGCTTGGCGAGTGGACGCAATGGTTGGTACTAATCTCAGATAAGTTTTTTATAGCCTATACAGGAGATTTCGCGCCTGCGGGCGCGACCAGGGCTTTCCGGTCGCCCTGGACCTTCGGGTCCGCAACCCTTTGAAGAGGTTTAGCATGTTTATCTGAGATAAGTATGAAATGGGCAGC
>CAMOUF010000202.1 GCA_946626395.1 uncultured Clostridia bacterium | reverse complement strand
CATTCGGTTTCGTGCTTCACGCCGTTTTCATCCACGGTGTAGGTGCCGTTGCCCTGGGTCCAGGCGGTGGCTTCCAGGCTGGTGAGGATGGGATCGCCGTCCACGATGCCCCAGGTGGTGCAGTTGGTGCCTTCTTCGGTGTACATGGCGTCAATCAGGCGGGCGGCAGCTTCCACGTTCTGGCAGTCCACGGAGATGACGGTAGAGTAGCGGTCGCCATAGCCGATGTTGTAGTCGGTGCCATAGACGTTGCCCTGGGCGTCCTGAATCCAGGGGAAGGCCACGAAATCAGCGTTGGGGTTCTTTTCCAGAACCTGGGGCAGGCGCTGCTCCCAATAGTTGCTCAGGCCCATCCAGGAGCCAGCCAGGTCGGCGTAGATATCGGCGTCCTTTTCAGTGGCGCTGGCGATGGAGCCGTCCTCCAGCCAGATATCCTTGATCAGGCCTTCGGAGTACCACTTGTTCATGGTTTCCAGATATTCCTTGTAGCCCTGGCTGTATTCGCCGAAGCCCACCTTGCCGGTTTCGGGGTTGATGTAAGCGCCGGGGAGAATATCATAGGCGGGCATGAAATACACCAGGCCGTTCTGGCCGGCGTCGAAGGGGATTTCATCCTGCTGGCCGTTGCCGTTGGGGTCCAGATCCCGGAAGGCAACCAGCATTTCGTACCAGCCGTCGATGGTGGTGGGCAGCTCTTCGATCCCCACGTTCTCCATCCAGTCCTTGCGGCCCTGGAGGCCCCACCAGGTAGCGGCCACTTTTTCATCGGGGGTGCTCAGGGGGTTGATGACGGTGAAGTACAGATAGCGGCCTTCATCGTCCTTCAGGGTCTTGGCCACGTCGGGATTGGCTTCCAGCAGGGCCTTGTAGTTGGGCATGTACTTGTCGATGACATCGTTGAGCTCGATGATGATGCCATCCTTGTACAGCTGGCTCACGCCGCCGGCGTAATCGTTGTTATGCTGCCACTGGATCACGTCCGGATACTTGCCGCTGGACAGCATGGCAAGATACTGGGTGTTGATTTCTTCGCCGTTGCCGCAAACCACGGTCCAGTCGATTTCCACGTCGGCCATCTGCTGGATCTTCAGCAGGCCCACCAGGCCGGGATAGATGTAGGGCTCATACTGCGCTGTGCCGCCGCGGACGAAGTAGGAGACCTTGTCGGCCGCCAGGGCGCTGCCGCACATGCACAGCATCATGACCAGAGCCAACATGAGAGCCACGATTTTCTTCATACGAGAAAACCTCCTTTAAAATATTTCCAGCGGCATCCGCCGCTTAGGAACTTGAAAAAGAGTGAGGAGTTAGGAGTGAGGAGTGAGGAGTTAATAGTTATCAATTAAGGTTTTGCTTGGTGGTTTTGGCGGAAGCGGAAAGCATTTTACGAAGCTCTTCCGCATCTGCCTGTAAGTCCTGATATTCTTCCGCGGTCAAATAATCCGTTCTGTACAGCAATTCCAGCCAATACTGGGTTTCAGCAGTTTCTTTCAGCGCAATATACAGCTTGGAAAGAAAATCGCTGCGGCTGATGCCATAGTTTGCTTCGGCGATGTTTGCGCCGATGGACGTTCCTGAGCGAAGCAGCTGTTTGGACAGAACAAATTCCTTCTTTTCTTCAACCAACCATTGATAAACTCAAACGATCCTGATCGCAAAGAGTTTGCTTCTTTCACTTACCAAGCTCAAAGCTCCCCCACTCCTCACGTATTCCATTCTCGTTAGGCAGAGCGCTTTGCGCCCTTAGGCGCGAAGCGCAACTAATAACTCCTCACTCCTAACTCCTCACTCCTAACTGTTTTACATTCCCGTCAAGCCGGACCGCTCCACGCCCTCCATGAACCGTCTTTGCAGAATCAGATAGGCGATCATGATGGGGATGATGCACAGGAAGGTGGCGGCCATGAGCATGGCCTCGTTGAACACGATGCCCTCCAGGTCGTTCACCTGGATCATGGTATGGTTTTCCTGGTTAAGCAGGGAGTACAGATTGGGCAGAACGCTGGGCAGCATCCGGTAATCGGGATTGTTGATATACACCCCCGGCTCAAAATAATCATTCCAGTGCCACACCAGGGACAGCACGCCGCACACCAGCAGGGGGGCCTGGGCCATGGGCAGCATGATCCGGGCATAGGTGCGGATGGGGCCGCAGCCGTCCACCCGGGCCGCCTCCTCCATTTCATAGGGCAGGCCCATGAAGAACTGCCGGAACAGGAAAATGAAGAAGCCGCCGTTCAAGCCCATGGCGAAGAACGTGGGCACGATCAGGGGCAGGAAGCTGTTCAGCCAGCCCCAATCGGAATACTGCTTGTACAGCGGGAAGATGATCACCTGCACCGGCACGATCATCATCAGGATCACCAGCATGAACAGGGCGTTTTTCAGCCTGAACTTATACCGGGCGAAGGCATAGCCCGTCAGGGAGCAGGAAATCACGTGGCCCAGGGTGCTCAAGCCGCACACGATCACGTTGTTCCACACATACGCCTTGAAACGCATGCGGCGGAAGGCGATATCGTAGTTGCTCCAGGTGGCCTGGGAGGGCAGCCATTTCACGGTGATGTTGTACAGATCGTCGTCCGTCATCAGGGATTTGACGATCATGGTGATGAAGGGATAGAGGAATATGAAGCTCAGGGCGCACAGCAGGAAATAAAAGCCCAGGCGCAGCAGAAAGGATTTGGTAAACCGGGCGGCCTTGCTTTTCCTGCCGTTTTTCTTCACAGCGGCTTTCACCATTTTGCTTTCCTCCTCCCTTTAGTTCTTGGCGCCGGAATCATACACGTGCCTGCGCATGAGCAGGATGCACATCAGGCACAAAATCAGGGCGAACACGAAATACACCCAGCTCATGGCCGCGCCGTACTCATACTGCTGATTGGTAAAATTCACTTTCTTGATGTAATCCACCATGGGGTTGGTGCCGTCGGTAAAGAACGCCACGATGGTATACACCATGTTCATCAGGATAATGGGGGTGATCATGGGCAGGGTGATTTTCCAGAACATTTCCCATTCCGTGGCCCCGTCCACCTTGGCGGCCTCATACAGGGAGCCGGAGATGCCCTGCAGGCCCGCCAGGAACAGCACGATCTGCACGCCGCTTTTCCACAGCACCACGGTGATCCTGTCCAGGAAGCCCTGCACCACGGCGGTGATGCTGGGGCCGATCAGATCGCTGATCAGCTTGGGCACCATGATGCCGGTGGTGATGGTGGTGCCGTCCACCCCCATGCCCAGCAGCTGCTTCATGATATAGCCGCTGCCCAGCAGCACGGGAATGAAGAACGCCGTGCGGAAGAACCCCCGCCCCACCATTTTGCGGTTGATGAGAATGGCAATGACCAGGGAAAACACCATACACAGGGGCGTGTTCAGCAGGGTATCATACACCACCTGCAAAAAGGTGGGCATGAAATTGATATCGTAGAAGAAAATATACTCAAAATTGGTCAGGCCCACCCATTCCGTGATCAGGCCTTTAAACGAAACGATCTTGGAAAAGGACAGCCGGATGGACACGAAGATGGGATAAGCGAAGAACAGGCATACGCCGATGAGCCAGGGGATCAGGAAAATATAGGCCTCCAGCGAACGCTTCCTGTCGATGCCCATTCGCCTGGGCTTCCGGGACAGGCCAGGATTTTTTACCGTCACAGGGCGCTCCTCCTTTCGCGTCGGGGCTTTACTGCCCGGCCTTTACGGCGGTCCAGCCCTGGGCGGGGATTTCGATGCCCTCTGCCCGGGCCGCTTCCAAAGCGTAATTCACATACACGGCCGTGCCGTTTTCATAGGTGACCTTGACCAGCGTATCGCTGAGCCGTTCATGCCGCAGAATGCACTGGCCGCAAAGCTCTGCCAGGGGGCCTTCCGTAAACTGCTTCGCCGCCCAGGCCACCCGTTCCTGCCAGGCGGTGTATTCCGCGGAAAACAGGCTCTGGTAATCGGTATACATGAGTTCTTCCGTGTTATCGTGGGTCAGTTCAAAATAGGGCGCATACCCCATTTCCACCCAGCGCAGCACCTCCCGCTCCAGATCGGAGGACAGGTTGCCGGGCTTGCCCGCGTAATCCACCAGGCCGTGCAAGGCGATCTGGTAAAAGGGCACGGAAGCGGTGGTGGCCTGGTAGCCGAAATCCTCATAGGGCACGTTGGTAAAGAAATCCGCTTTGCCCAGCAGCCCGGTATTGCCCCCCACGGCCTCCGCAGCCCCGAAGGCGGTCCGGGTCTCCTCCAGCATGTCCCGGTAGGAAGCCAGGCTTTGGGCGGCGGTGGTATAGCGGCGGCTGCCGTAGTTGTAGGCCACAAATTCGCCCATGCCCTCAAAGCGCACCCCGTCCAGGGAGAAGGTTTTCGCCTTGGTCAAAAACTGACGGAACTTTTCCGCGGCCACGTCCGGGCTGAGCATGAACACCGTTTCGTCCAGGTCGGTCAGGATCATATGATTGCCGGTATACACCACGTCGTTTCGGTGGGAATAGCCCCCCTGGTCGGACTTGGCTTCCATAAAATTCGCGGTCAGGGAGACAGACGCCCCCAGGCTGTGGGCGGTGTCCAGGAGATGCTTCAAATCGCCGTCCCCGCCGATTTGCCCGCTCAGGGGGAAATGGTCCGGCGTTTCGCCGTAGCCCCCGGCGGTCCAGCCCTTGACGGAGGCGCGAATGTTTTTGACCCCCAGGCCGTCCAGGGCGGTGAGGATGTCCGCCGCCTGCCGCAGGGGGGTCACAGTGCGGGGGGGGTCAAAGAGCAGGCCCTCCTCCGGGGCGTTCATGAACAGGTCGATGGCCACCTGGGGCCGGTGCTCCCCCCGGGCCAGCGCGCCGGTGTCCAGCAGGTAATCCCGCCAGGCGCAGGCCATCACGCTGTAATCCGGGTCCTCCTCTTCCAGAAACAGCACGCGCAGCTGATAATCCGTCACGATATCGTTTTTATCGAACACCCGGATATCCCGGTCCGTCACCCGGCGGTCAGCGAAGGAGCGCCGGTACTGGAAATTGGCGAAGAGATAATTGATGCCGATGATGTTGTTGGAGCAGTTCAGGGAAACCCGGCTGGTTTCCGCTCCCTCCTCGATGATCGCCAGCATTCCCCGGCCGCCCCGGTTCATGGCGAACACCGGCATCATGGCCTGGGGCGCTTCCTGGTCGAACATGTCCAGCAGATGGGTCTGCTTGGTGAAATCCCCATAGACGGGATAGAGCCGGGTGGATTCCTTGTAATGAGCGTAATCCTGAAATTCCATCACGGCGCCGCAGCCGTCGGGATAGAGGAAGAAGCCCTCCGCCTTGTCCGTGGCGGAAAAGAGGAAGGGCAGCATGTCCACGCTGACCAGGGAAAAATCCCCGTCCTCCCGGATGCCGCCGTAGGGCACCCGGACCAGGAGGCTGTCTCCGTCCAAAGTGATTTCCGCCTGCACCCCCACCTGATAGGTGCCCAGGTAATAGGTGAAGCGGACGCCGTTTTCCATCAGTTCATAGGACGCGGTCAGATCCTTTTCCGCCATCAGCGCCATATTGTTGACCACGCCCAGGCCGGTTTTCAGGTTGGTGCAGTTCACCGCCAGCAGGGAGGTGATGCGCTTTTGCTGGGCCGGAATGATTTTCAGCCCCTCCGCCGTTTCATCGTTCATGGTGGAGGACCAGATTTTGCCGGTCAGGGCGTCCTCGATATCAATGCGGCAGCAGTCGGGATACACATACAGGGCCAGCCGTTCGTTTTTCGCCGCCAGAATTCGTTCGCCTCCCGCTTCCTCCCCCAGGGCGGACGCGGAAAACAGCAGCAGCGCCAGGAGCGTCAGCAGCAGCCATTTTTTCATTTCGCGCCCTCCTTCCTCACAAGCGGTACACGATTTCATAATACACTTCCCGGATCATGGTCACGAACTGGGAGGAGATGGTGAACAAAAGCACGATGGTGGCCCACATCACCGCCATGGTGAACAGCGTCAGGAGCACCACCAGCAAGGTCTTTCCCACGCTGTATTCGTTCATTTCCTTGATGCCCACGATCATAAGCATCACCACCCATAGGAGCAGCCCCCCGGTGATCACGCCGTAGAGCCCGGCCTGGCCCCCGTCCATCAGCCGGGACAGGAGCACCGCGGGCACCGTGAACACCACATAGGGCACCAGGGTCAGGGCGTTATAGAGCATGGCTTCGCCGATCATGGTGCCGCCGTCCAGGATGGTGGTCATGGCATAGGAGGCCAGCACCCAGGTGAGCACCGGCACAAACAGCTTGCCGCATTCCAGCAGCAGATTGGCCTTTCTCACCGACACCGACGCCAGGGGATAATGGGTATAATAGATAGAGAAGATGTTCACCGCCAGCGCCAGGGCCAGCAGGATCAGCACCAATGCCACCGTCAGCCGTTTAAAGCCCGGCTCCCCCCGCTGCCGCTTGATATGCTCGCTGACCACGATGGGGTGGAACAGCATCATGACGCACATTTTCAGGCCCGTCATTTCAATCCCCTCCCCATCTGCACGTCGTCCGCCCACTGGTCGGCTTTCTTTTTTGCCAGGGACAATAGCTTTACAAAGCAGAACACGGCAGCCACCACCAGCGCCACCACCAGCAGGAAATGATGCCGGAAGTATTCATGGCGGTATTCGGCGAAGGCCTCGGAATAGCCCTCCTTGTCGTTGGCCAGCTCATAGGAGCGCAGGGCGCTGCCCCATTCCTCCTGCTTGCCCAGGATCTTCGCCACGCCCCGGTGAGCCAGGGCATAGTTGCTGTCGATTTCCAGGGCCTGCTGCCAATAGCCCAGGGCCTCGTCATACCGTCCCTCCCCGTGGAGGGTCACCGCCTGGTGCACCAATTGGATAAAATGAGTGGGCTTGAAAACGGTGATTTCATTGTTCTGGTAATCCAGCACATACAGATAGCCTTCGCTGTCGGCGTCGATGCTGATGGGGATTTGGAACAGTCCCCCCGCGTCCCCCAGGCCGCCAAAGCAGCACAGCAGGTTTCCGTCCTGGTCATACTGGTAAATCAGCCCCGTGCCCCGGTCCACCACGGTAATGATGCCGTTGTCCTCCACGGTAATATCCGCGAAGGTGGGGTCCAGCACCTTGTTGACCGCCCCCAGCGTCCGGTCGGGCAGGGTGAAGCCGTAGGTTTCCTCGGGGTAGGTGTTTGTGCCCACGGAATTGAGCTTTCTGATCTGGGCGGTCTTTTTATTGGACAGGATGCCGTAAATCATGTTGTCCGCGCCGATGAAGAAATTGGAATAGCTGGCGGGCTCCTGCTTCACGGTGCGCTCGATCTGGCTCTTGGAGCCAAAGAGGCGGATCAGGAACCGGCTCAGGGAAAAGCCCACCTTGTCTGCCCCCAGGTAGCCGCGGAAATTGTTGGCTTCGTCCAGGGCGATCAGGTTCGCGCCCTTGAGGGCGTAGATATAGCCGGTATTGGCCACGAAGATTTTCTGCACGTCGAAGGTGAAATTGCTGCCCAGCAGGCTGGATTCCGGCTTCACGTACACCTTCCGGTCGGTCAGGTCCCCGTTCAGGGTCACGATGCGCAGGTTGCCGGTATCGGCGATCCAGACGCTGCCGTCAGGATGGACGAACACGCCCCGGGGCTTTTTCAGCTTGGCGCCGCCCCCCTCGGTGATTTCCCGGATCACCTGTCCCTCCCGGGTCATTTGCAGCACCCGGTTGTTTTCCCCGTCGGCGATGTAGAGGGTATCGTCCGGGGCCACGAAAAGGTCCTCCGGGTGGTTCATGAATCCGGCTTCGCCCAGGTTCTTGATGGTGGTATACACCTCATAGGCGGCGGGAATGGGCACGAAATTATTGCCGGAGTCGGCGGTGTCGGTGTCCACCACGAAGGCGTCCATGCCCACCACGGCCTGGGCGGCGGGCAGCCACAGCGTCAGCAGGGCCAGGGAAAGAAGCAGGGCTTTTTTCATCTCTCTCCCTCCTTACGACTTGATGCCCGAGAAGGACATGGTTTCCATGACCTTGCCCCGCATGATGGCAAACACCAGGATGGAGGGGACGGTGGTGAGGAACGTGGCCGCGCCCACGGTGCCGGCCCGGGCCACCACCCCCGCGCCGCCGGACAGGGTTTGCAGGGCCAGGGGCAGGGTCTTTAAGGCGTTGCTGGAAATGAAGATCAAGGGAGAAAAATAGTCGTTCCAGTTATTCACGAAGGAGAACACCGCCAGGGTGGTCCAGGCGGGCTTGAGCAGCGGCATGGCGATGGTCCAGAACACCT
>CAMOUF010000201.1 GCA_946626395.1 uncultured Clostridia bacterium | reverse complement strand
GGCCTTGGGGCTGAACATCTTCCGAGGCTCCTTTAATGATGACTGGAGCAGCATCATGTGCGCCACTTGCCTGTCCTTCATCCCCGGCATCGTGTTCTACCTGATCGGACAAAGGTATTTCGTGGAAGGCATCGTGATGACCGGCATGAAAAACTGACGAAGGAGGAAACGCCATGGGCATCCGGCATATCCCGCTCAAAAACGTGCGTATCACGGACGGTTTCTGGTCTCCCCGCCAGCGGCTCATGACGGACGTGACCATCCCCTACATGGAAAAGATCCTCCGGGACGAGGTGCCTGGCGTGGAAAAATCCCACGCCATCAGCAATTTCCGTATGGCTGCCGGAGAAGAAACCGGAGATTTTTACGGCATGGTGTTCCAGGACAGCGATGTGGCCAAATGGCTGGAAGCCGCGGCTTATTCCCTGGCCCTGAAATGGGACGACGCTTTATCCCGCAGGGTGGACGAAACGGTGGCGCTGATTGGCCGCTGCCAGCAACCGGACGGCTATCTGAACACCTATTTCACGGTGAAAGAGCCCGAAAACAAATGGAAAAACCTGCTGGAATGCCATGAATTGTACTGCGCGGGCCACCTGCTGGAGGCGGGCGTGGCCCTGCACGAAGCGGCCAGAAAGGATGAACTGCTGCACATTTGTGTGCGCCTGGCGGATCATATCTGCGGCCGCTTTGAAAAAGAAGACGGCATCCCGGGGCATCAGGAAATCGAGATCGGTTTGCTGCGGCTGTACCATGCCACAGGGAATATCCGCTACCGGGACATGGCCCTGCGGTTCCTGAACCTGCGGGGGCAGGACCCGGAGTGGTTCAAAAAGCATACGCCTGCCCATCCCGGCGTCCATTACGGCGGCTACGACATTCTGGCAGACGATACGATCTACAATCAAACCGACGTACCCGTGCGCAAGCAGACTGTGGCCCGGGGTCACGCCGTGCGGCAGCTGTATATGCTCACCGCCATGGCGGATGCCGCCGCGGAAACCGAAGATACGGAATTGCAGGCCGCATGCGAGCGATTGTTTGAAAACATTACGCAAAAGCAGATGTATGTTACCGGCGCAGTCGGTGCATCTGCTTTTCATGAATCTTTTACAGTGGATTATGATTTGCCCCCGGATCGGTGCTACGGCGAAACCTGTGCCGCGGTGGCCATGACCTTTTTCGCCCATGAAATGCTGAAACTCAGGGCAGACGGACGGTATGCCGACCTGATGGAACTGGAACTGTACAACGGCGCGCTGGCGGGCATGCAGCAGGACGGCAAACGGTTTTTCTATGTGAATCCTCTGGCAGTGAAGATCGGCGTATCCGGCGTCGCGCCGGGCTATGAGCATGTGCTGCCGCAGCGCCCGCCCTGGCACGCCTGCGCCTGCTGCCCGCCCAATCTGGCACGGCTCATCGCCTCCCTGGGAAAATATCTGTGGAGCGAGGATGAGAGCACGCTATATAGCCATCTTTTGATCGGCAGCGAGGCTATAACCCGCCATGGAAGAATCCGGCTGGAAAGCGCATACCCCTGGGAAGGGAAAGCCTGCTATACAATGCTGGATGGAGGTAAATTCTCGCTGGCAATCCGTATTCCTCATTATGTTCAGTCGTACAATATTATCGTCAACGGACAGGCCGTCCAAGGCGAAATGAAAAACGGGTATTGTTACGTTTCCCGAAATTGGCAGCCGGGAGATATTGCGAAGCTCTCCTTTGATCTGTCCGTTCGCCGCATCCATGCAGATCCCCGGGTGCGGGACTGCGTTGGAAAAGCAGCATTGGCACGCGGGCCGCTGATCTATTGTTTTGAAGAGACGGATCAGAAGGTGCCTGTTTTCTCTCTAAGTTTACTTGGCAATGCGGACACGCAGGAGTTCAGGCCCATTCCGGGGCTCCCTGATGATTTGATCGGGCTGAGAATCTTTAGAAAAGACAAGACGAAGCAATTAAACGGGCAAGAGAATCAGGCTGCTGTTTCGTATGCATTAAACGCTATTCCTTATTTCGCCTGGTCGAATCGTGAAAAAGGCGATATGGCGGTGTGGATTGAAGGATTATAAAACTGGCTGTTTTTTTGCTTCTGTTTTGTTTGGATTAATCAGAACTTGTGTGCATGGGCGTAAAATGATATAATGAAGTATCGATGCAGTGGGGCACTGCCGACACGGAATGGGCGGCAGGGCCTTTTTGTTCTACCGACAGGAGTGCCTATGAAACGATTTCGAAAAAGAATCTGTCCGATCCTGGCCTGTGTGCTGCTCTTGTCCGGCTGTTCCTCCAACACGGTGGAGGAGCGGACGGAAGGACCCGCCGTATCCCTGACCGCGCTGCAATATGAAATTGAGAATATTGCCGTGGATTTCAGCGATATGTGGTTCTATCAGCAGATTGAGGATCAGACCGGGGTGCATGTGGATTTCCAGGAGGTCAAGGACCCGGAGTGGGTGAGCTCCGTGAGCCTGGCCTTTGCCCGGGGCAAGCTGCCGGACATGATCCTGCGGGGATCCCTGGATATCGAGGAATACGGGGTTTCCCGTCAGATGCTGCTTCCCCTGGACGAATACATGGCCAGGGGATGCCTGCCTCACTATGCCGCGCTGCTGGAAAGCAGCGGGCTGAAAAGCCAGCTGACCGCCTCCGACGGGCACATGTATCAGCTGGGCTTCCTGATTTCCCAGGGCGTGAACACCAACGGGCACTTCTTTCTCAACCGCAGCTGGCTGGACGCGCTGGGGCTGAAGACGCCGGAAACCGTGGAGGAGCTGACCGAAACCCTGCGCCGTTTCCGGCAGGAGGATCCCAACGGCAACGGGATGGCGGACGAAATCCCCATGGAATTCACCTTTGACGACAATATCACGGGGATATACAACCTGTTCTCCTTCTTTGGATTGCCGCTGAACGAAGAATATGTGTATCTGGATGAAGCGGGGCGGGTGAATTTCGCCCCGGAAAGCCCGGCCTTTATCCAATGCGTGGAATGGCTGCACCAGATGTACCGGGAGGGACTGCTGGATGTGGACTTTATCAGTCAGGGCAGCAATATCTGGGCGGCCAAGGTGAACCAGGGCAATGCCGGCCTGTTCAGCTACTGGCGGCTGCAGAACACCGCGCTGAGCCCGGATGTGGCGGGACAGTACCGGGTTATGGTGCCCGTTCACGCGGAGGACACGGCGGCCTGCCTGCCCCGCAACATGGATATCATTGAGTTTGGCGCGGCCGTCACCGCTGACTGCCGCAACCCGGAAGCAGCGATGCGCTGGCTGGACGCGCAGTTTGAGACGGAGAACATGCTCATCTCCCAGAACG
>CAMOUF010000200.1 GCA_946626395.1 uncultured Clostridia bacterium | reverse complement strand
GGTAAAAGATATGCTTTTTCACCATGGGGCCGTCGTAAACGATGGCCTTTTCTTCGTCTGTCAGATTCTTGAAGGGCACGTCGGTGCGCACGCCCATGGCCCGGCACACATCGGTCATCAGCGACCACATCAGGCTGTTCCAGGGGGCCACGGCTCCTTCGTCCACGGTCAGGCTTTCATCCGGCACCAGCGAGGCGCGGTCCACCGTGCGGACGGAGCCGGTGCCGCCGCATGTTTTGCAGGCGCCGCCGCTGTTGAAGGCCAAATCCTCCGCGCCGATCGCCGGCACCGCTTCGCCGCAGACGGGACAGGTCACTTCCTTTTCCGCGGCGTAATTCAGGGTGGGCGGCACGGCATGGCCATTGGGACACTGATAAACGGAAAGACGGGAATACATGAGCCGCAGGCTGTTGAGCAGCTCCGTCATGGTGCCAAAGGTGCTGCGGATGCCGGGCACGCCGGGGCGCTGGTGCAGCGCCAGGGCGGCGGGCACATAACGCACCTCGTCCACCTGGGCATGCCCGGCCTGGGTCATCCTGCGCCGGGTATAGGTGGATAATGATTCCAGATACCGCCGGGAACCCTCGGCATACAATACCCCCAGCGCCAGGGAGGATTTGCCCGATCCGGACACTCCGGCGATTCCAACGATTCTGTGCAGCGGAATATTCACATCTACATTTTTCAGGTTGTGCACCTTTGCGCCTCGGATTTCAATTTGGTCTGGCATTGCGTTGTGCTTCGTCATTTGTTTTTTGGCTCCCCGTTGTCTTTTTTATGCTTGACAGACGCCTTCAGCGCTGCGCGGCATAGCAGTCAGTCCTGCCGCCTGGCGCTTTACGGCCCCTGGCTCTTTTCCTGATCATACAGCTTTCTCTGCTTTACGGCGGTTTTGCAAAGGAGATTCAACCGAAGCGGAATGAAAAGAACGATCATCAATAATTTCTACATTCTGAAATCAAATCCTTCTTTTCCATGAACAGTTATTTCAGCTGATTAGAAGCGGGCGGAATATAGCTATCCCGCCGTTGCCGTTCAAATACCTGGGAAAACAAGCGCTGATGCTTTGCTCCGGACAAGCCTTTTCCTGCCCTGAAATGCCTGTAAGTTTCTCTGCGCTGGTTTCTGAAATAACGCTTGTCAAAATCGGTCGATTGTGGTACTATCAATACAAGAAAGTCGGCAAGGGTTCTTTCCGGATTCCTTTCGGTATTTTTTTGAGAAATGCGCTTAGGGCGGCGTTCCCGCTTCATGAACCCCTTGCCAATGATTTCTTCGGTGGGAAAGCGGAGGGCAGACGCTGCTTTTTCATTTTTTCTCATTGATGCGTTCATTTCCGCCTGCGCAATGCGGGAAATGATTGACATGATTCTTTGAAACGGAGGAACAAATTCATGGCGAAGAAACGAAAAATTGCTTTCGTCGGTTCGGAATGCTATCCGTTTGTAAAGACGGGCGGCCTGGGTGACGTGATGTACGCGCTGCCCCGGGCCTTGGTTGGCGAGGAATGCGAGGTGCGGGTCATCCTGCCGCTGTACGCCTGCATCCCGCAGAAGTACAAGGAAAAAATGGTCCACAAGGGCTCCTTCATGATGGACCTGACGCTGGAGGGCCGTACCTTCTTTGTGGGCATCATGGAATTGGAAATGGATGGCGTTATCTACGACTTTGTAGAGAACAAGGAGTTCTTTGACTGGGGCAATCCCTACACGGGCCTGTGGGAGGATATTCCCAAATACTGCTATTTCTCCAAGGCTTCCCTGGCAATCCTGAACTATCTCCAATGGACGCCGGACATTATTCACTGCCATGACTGGCAGGCTTCCCTGGTACCGCTGTATAAGCGCACCAAGTTCTGGGATACGCCCGTGGGCGCGGCAAAGACGGTTCTGACCATCCACAACCTCCGCTTCCAGGGCATTTGCAGCATTCCCCACCTGAAGTACTGGTCCGGCCTGCGGGACGATTTGTTCGATTATCCGGTGCTGAAATGGAACGAGGATGAAGCCAACATGTTCAAGGGCGGCATCGCCTTTGCGGACCGCATCACCACCGTCAGCGAAACCTATGCCCAGGAGATTCAGACCGCCGCTTACGGCGAAGGGCTGGACGCGCACCTCAGGTATCACAGCCCGCGGCTGAGCGGCATCGTGAACGGCATCGACGTGGGCCAGTGGGACCCCAACACGGACAAGCTGCTGGCCGAACAGTATGACGCGGAAAACGCCGTGGAGAGCAAGAAGAAGAACAAAATTGCCCTCCAGGAAAGATTGGGCCTGGATCAGGATGAAAACAAAATGGTGCTGGGCCTGGTTTCTCGCCTGACGGACCAGAAGGGCCTGGACCTGGTAAACGCCATCTTCCCGCAGATGATGGACAGCAACACCCAGATGGTGGTTCTGGGCACGGGCGACGCGCGGTATGAAAACGCCTTCCGGTATTATGAGAGCGCATATAAGGGCAGTGTATGCGCCTATATCTCCTATGATGAGAAGCTGGCCCACCTGATTTATGCCGGAGCGGACGCCTTCCTGGTGCCCAGCCTGTTCGAGCCCTGCGGCCTGACCCAGTTGATCGCCATGCGGTACGGCACCGCGCCCATCGTCCGGGAGACCGGCGGACTCAAGGACACCGTGCTGCCCTTCCGGGGGGAGCAGGGCGAGGGTAACGGCTTCACCTTCGACCGGTATGACGCCTCCCTCCTGCTGAACGCGGTGAACGAGGCCAAAAACGTGTATTTTGACGACCGCTCCGCCTGGGATGAAATGGTGAAGCGCAACATGCGCAAGGACGTTTCCTGGGTCAGCAGCGCGGACAAATACCTGGCGCTGTATGATGAACTCATCCCCAGGCAATAAGACAAAAGGCAATAGGCAATAGATGAACGAGAGTGCAGAGTATAGAGTTCAGATATTTTGTCGTTCCGGGTCTGCATTCGTTCCGCTTGTGTACTATATTTTCTGTACTTTGTTTTCTATTACCTATTCCCTAATGCCTGTTGCCTAATCACTTAAACCATTCTGTAAAACAGTAATGTCAGCCCAAAAATGAAAATACATCAGATTTGAGGTGCGTACAATGACCGAACAGGAAGCCCCGCGCTGCAAGTGCGGGTATTGCATGGGCGGCGAACTGCTGGACTCCTTTGGCATTCCCATCTGCCAGATGTCCGTGAGCCAGCTGATCTTATTCCGGGAGCAGAGCCACCCCGGCCGCTGCATCGTGGCCTACAAGGATCACGTCAGCGAAATCGTTGATATCAGCCAGGAAGACCGGGCCGCCTTCATGGAGGATATCGCCCGGGCAGCGAAAGCCATTCACGCCGCCTTCCATCCGGAGAAAATCAACTATGGCGCGTACGGGGATACCGGCTGCCACCTGCATGTCCACCTGGTGCCCAAGTATCGGGACGGGTTCGAGTGGGGCGGCGTGTTCGCCATGAACCCCGGCCAGACCAAGCTCAGCGAGCCGGAATACGCGGACATGATTGAGAAAATCAAAGCGAACCTGTAAAAGAATCGCCATGGCGGAAAAAACTGCCATGGCTTTTTTGCGAAAAATAAGGGGGCTTTTTTCAAAGCCCCATATGTCAAAGAATATCACTTGAAAATCCTGGTTTCCGAGTCCCGTTCAGCAAGAACGTTTCCATCCTCATCCAGCATATAACCAGCCACGAAACGGGCGTAGTCTTCTCCTGAAACGTAATAGAACAAATCGACCTCCCATAGCGGAATGGGATAAGTGAGATATTCTCCTGCCTCTGGTTCTGAAACCCGCCAATCCTCTTTATAGCTGTAATGTGCGTTGGCGTACAGCATCTCCCGTGTCCATTCCCGTTCATCGCCCGCCTGTTCCTCCGCGATTTGAATGGCCCGCTCGATTGCCGCTGTGTGGTCCATTTTTTCCGGCAGCAGATGGTAGTACCGCACATACCAGTTCTCTTGGGTGGGATAGGTGAAGCGCCAGTCCAGCACTTTGCCGGTTTCGCCGTGCACGGCGGCATAGGCGTCCGGCATGGGCAGAATCCATACGTCGTCCTCCGTATCCACGCCCCACTGCCAACCGGGGCCGAACAGGTACTCCTTGGAAAATGGCCGAGCCTCGGGCAGATGGGATTCCCGCAAAGCGGGACACAGGGAAAGCAGGTATTCCTTGGCAATGGCCACCGCCTCCTCCGATTTCAGCTGCCCGCGCTTGGGAGAATGGAGGATATACCTGTCCGCCTGGGCAGAACAGACCGTAAGCAGCATACACAGCAGGATCAGCAGCGTAATGGATCGTTTCATAACCCCTTCCCTCCTTATCCATTTCAGTCCGCCCAGTCCACTCCGGCAGGCGTGGGCAGGAAACGCACGTCGGCCTTGCGCACATAGCCGAAGGTGCCCTCCACGTCCATCAAGTATTCAATATCGCCCCGAGGTACGTCCACATACAGCCAATCACCGTTATCGATGATCACGTGCATTTTTGTACCGGCGGGCAGGGTTTGCACCGTGCCGTCAAACAGACCCATGCCCTTTTTGAGGGGGATTTCCTTTTGCGTCTCCACCGCGGGCAAGGCGCTTGCTCTGAGCTGCACGTAGGTATCGACGACGAAGCCCTCCAGGAAGCCCACCTTCGTGTGAATCCACTCGTTAGGATCGCCGGGGAGCCTCTCCAGCGTGGGCAGCAGGGTGCCGGGCTTCAGTTCCCCGTAGGTTTTGGAACGGCTGCTTCGCTGGGCGCGCAGGTTTACGCCCAGGGAGAAAGCGTAGCCTTCCGGTATACCGGGATAGGTATACTGCCGGGCGGCCTCCAGGGTGGTTGGGAATTCAGTAATGGGCATCACGCCCAGAGAATCCGGAAACTGCACCACAGGATAGGGCTGATCATCCGGCGCCTGCTCCTTTTGCCAGGTGGGCATATCCCGGTCATTGACGCCGATCCACACCGCTTCACCGGTTTTTTGGTTCACCCGCTCATAATTGCAGAACTTGCACCGGATTTGATATTCCTTCTCGTTTCGGACGTGTTCAGGCGTCACGTAAAAGGCCGCGGTTTCATCGTCTCTCAACCGGTACTGAATGGCGAAGTACAGGTGCTGGGTGTCAAAGATGATCCGGTAATCCCCGGCGGGATACAGGGCGTTTGTCCCAATGGGGCACGCCACCCATTGTCCCTCCTGGCTGATTAGCTGCACCAGCTGCCGTTTTCCGTTCTTTTCAAAGGCTGCCAGGCCGTCGCCAGCCCTTTCGCCCCGGGCACTTTCGTCCAAACGCAGCGCGCCGCTTTGGCATGCCCAGCCCGCCAAATGGGGATCGGAAAACGCTTCTGTCAGTTCCTCCGGATATTCGCCTCCGTCAAACAGGGTGAGGGTGTAGTTTTTCATGAGGTTGAAACGCCGCACGCTGGGCACGTGGAAGGGCATTTCCTCGGGTATCAGGCTGTATTCCGCGAAAACGCTGTCCCGTAATTCCCACAGTGCGTCCGTCCAGCCCGCGGTGGGGCCGTAGCAGCTTTCAAAGAAATATTGCAGGGTCTGGGCGGGGGTTTCTGCCAGGTACAGCTCCGTGCTGATCCGAACAGTATTTTCATGACAGGCGTCAAGCAACGCGGTTTTGGTTTCCTCCCGCCAATCGGAAAGCCAATGCTTATCCCGCATCTTTTTCAG
>CAMOUF010000199.1 GCA_946626395.1 uncultured Clostridia bacterium | reverse complement strand
TCAGGAAAAAATCACCGCCTTCCACGGGGTGCCCACCATGTTCATCGCCCTGCTGGAGCACCCGGACTTCCCGAAAACGGACTTTTCCCACATGCGCACCGGCATCATGGCCGGTTCCCCCTGCCCCATCAGCGTGATGCGGGACGTGGTGGACAAAATGCACATGACGGAAATCACCATCGTGTACGGCCAGACGGAAGCCAGCCCCGGCTGCACCATGAGCTCCACGGACGATCCCCTGGAGGTGCGCGTTTCCACCGTGGGCCGGGCCATGCCGGAAATCGAATGCAAGATCGTGGACCCGGAAACGGGCGAGGAACTGCCGGACAACGTCACCGGCGAATTCGTGGCCCGGGGCTACAACATCATGAAGGGCTATTACAAAATGCCCCGCGCCACCCAGGAGGCCATCGACAAGGACGGCTGGCTGCACACCGGCGACCTGGCCTGCCGCACCCCCGAGGGCAACTACCGCATTACAGGACGCCTCAAGGACATGATCATCCGGGGCGGCGAAAACATTTACCCCAAGGAGATCGAGGAATTCATTTACACCCATCCGAAGGTTTCTGACGTGCAGGTCATCGGCGTGCCCGATGAATCCTACGGCGAAGAAATCATGGCCGTGGTGATCCTGAAAGAAGGACAAACCATGACCGCCGACGAATTAAAGGGATTTGTGCGGGATCATATGGCCCGCCACAAGACCCCCCGCTACGTCCAGTTCGTGCAGGAATTCCCCACCAACGCCGCCGGGAAGATCCTCAAATACAAAATGCGCCAGGACGCGGTGGAACTGCTCAAGCTGCAAAAGGCCAACAGCATCGAAACGGCGTAAAACATCTTTCTCCTGAAAAAATGCTTACGTCCCTGAATCACTTTACATCGCGTCATAATTATGCTATAATCATGTCACAAGAAACAGGAGGTGACTGTGATGCCCATGATTATGCCCATCCGTGATTTGCGGAACACAAGCAATATTTCCGAATTGGCCCACAAGAACCAAGAACCCATTTTTATCACGAAAAACGGTTACAGCGATTTGGTAGTGATGAGCGCCGAACTGTATGAGCGCTTTGCCCGCATCAACCGGATGGATCAGGCCATCTTTGAAGCGGAAAAGGAAGTGGAAGAAGGAGCCGCTCCCATAGCGCTCCATACCGCCAAGGAAGCGCTGGACGGGAAATACTATGGATCGCTATGAAGTATTCCTGTATCCCAGAGCGTACCGGGACATAGAAGATATTTACGCTTATATTGCCCTGGAAAAGCTGGCTCCCCAAAACCCGAAAGCACAAACGGACAGAATTTGGGATGCCATCCGCTCCTTGGAAACATTTCCTTCGTCGCATCAGGAACGGCTGGAAGGGCGGTATGCAGGACACGGATACCGGCAGCTTCTGATCGATCATTATATCGCTGTATTCAAAATCGATGAAAAAAACAGGAACGTCTATGTTGTGACTGTCCAGTATCAAGGAAGAAATATAGGAATTCTATGAAAGGAAGCGCACCACCATGGAAATCAAAATGAACCTGACCACTTCTCCCAAGGCAAAGCCCGATTGGAACAAGCTGGGCTTTGGCAAAATCTTCACGGATCACATGTTCGTGATGGACTGGAACAGCGAAAAGGGCTGGTATGACGCCCGCATCGAGCCCTTCGGGAACCTTTCTCTGCATCCTGCTGCCACGGTGTTCCACTATGGCGCGGAAATCTTCGAGGGCCTGAAGGCCTACCGCCGCCCGGACGGCGATGTGCAGCTGTTCCGCCCCTGGGAAAACATCAAGCGCCTGAACGCCTCCGCCGAGCGCCTTTCCCTGCCCCAGGTGGACGAAGCCTTCACCCTGGACGCCCTTAAAAAGTTCGTGGCCCTGGAAAAGGACTGGGTGCCCTCCCTGTCCGGCACCAGTCTGTACCTGCGCCCCTTCCTGTTTGGCAATGACGAAACCCTGGGCGTACACACCATCCACAACGCCAAGTTCCTGATCATCGCCTCTCCCGTGGGCGCGTACTACGCAGAGGGCCTGAACCCCGTCAAGATCATGATCGAAACCGAGGACGTGCGCGCGGTGCGCGGCGGCACGGGCTACACCAAGTGCGGCGGCAATTACGCGGCCTCCATGCGCGCAGGGGACAAGGCCGCTGCGGCGGGATATTCCCAGGTGCTGTGGCTGGACGGCGTGGAACGCAAGTACATTGAAGAAGTGGGCGCCATGAACGTCATGTTCCTGATTGGCGACACCGTGGTCACCCCCAAGCTCACCGGCTCCATCCTGCCCGGCATCACCCGCAAGAGCTGCATCGAGCTGCTGAAGGAAATGGGCTGCAAGGTGGAAGAGCGTCTGCTGTCCGTGGACGAACTGGAAAAGGCCATGCAGGACGGCACCCTCAAGGAAGCCTGGGGCTGCGGCACCGCGGCGGTCATTTCGCCCATCGGCGAGCTGCGCATCAACGGCGTGTCCTTCCAGGTGGCGGACGGCGGCATCGGAAAGCTGAGCCAAAAGCTGTACGATACCCTCACCTCCATCCAGTGGGGCATCGCGCCGGATACCCATGAATGGACCTGCAAAGTGGGATGATTGTATAACTTTTTCAGGCATGATTGCGAGTAAAACACTTTAAGTGATTAGGCAATAGGCATTAGGCAATAGGCAATAGACGAAAGTGTGCAGAGTTCAGAGTTCAGAGTACAGAGTGCAGAGAATATAGACGGACACGAACAACGTATCCAGACTTGGCAGAGCTAAAACATCTGAACTCTGAACTCTTCACTCTGTACTCTCTATCTCCTATCTCCTATTGCCTATTGCCTTTTGCCTATTGTCATAAAGCATTTTTCCGGAATCCGTATGTCTGCATAAAAACACTTTATATACAAAAGATGCCTTGACATCAATCCCAAGACCTGTATAATGATATTTGTTCCGGGCAGCCGGAACGGAATAGAGGCGCGGCTGACAAAAGTAGCGCGGGGGAGCCCGGCCGGGGCAGGGAACCCGCGGGAAAGGGAAGGCCGCCGAAACGCGTGTTCCAGGCAAGGGGCCGCGTTGGTCAGAAAGAGAATATGTTTCTGACTGTCATGGGGTTTCCCATGGAGCGCTATTCAGCCTATACAGATCATGTCAGGCGGTGAATGGCGTTTGCCCATTCCCGTCTGTTTTTTAATTTGAAGGAGGAATTGATCATGAAGAAGTTCTTTGCTCTGCTGACTGCGCTGATGCTGGCTCTGTCGCTGAACGCCGCTGCCCTGGCCCAGGATGTGCCCACCGGCGTGGAGGACGGGGTGCTGACCATTGCTATGGAATGCGCTTACGCGCCTTACAACTGGACCCAGAGCGATGACAGCAACGGCGCTGTGCCCATCAGCAACGTGCCCGGCTCCTATGCCAACGGCTACGATGTGATGATCGCCAAGAAGATTTGCGAAGCCAACGGCTGGAAACTGGAAGTGTTCCAGTCTGACTGGGATTCTCTGGTGCCCGGCGTGCAGACCGGCACCTTTGACGCCGTGATCGCCGGCCAGTCCATGACCGCCGAACGGGCGGAGCAGGTGGACTTTGCAGGCCCCTACTTCTACGCCACCATCGTTTGCCTGACCAAGCAGGGCAGCGCCTTTGCCCAGGCCAAGGGCCTGAGCGACCTCAAGGGCGGCAGCTGCACCGCGCAGATCGCCACCATCTGGTATGACACCTGCCTGCCCCAGATCACCGGCGCCAACATCATGACCGCCGCGGAGACCGCCCCTGCCATGCTGATGGCCCTGGAAACCGGCACCGTGGACTTCATCTGCACTGATATGCCCACCGCCCAGGGCGCTGTGGCCGCTTATCCCGATATGGTGATCCTGGACTTCTCCGGCACTGAGGGCGATTTCCAGTTCACCGAACAGGAACGGGCGGAGAACGTGAACATTGGCGTGTCCCTGATGAAGGGCAACACGGCCTTGAAGGAAGCCATCGACGCCGTGCTGTCCCAGATGACCGCGGACGATTTCAACGCCATGATGGCCCAGGCCATCGCCATTCAGCCCATGATGAACTGATTGCCTTCAAGCCAATAATAAAACAACGCCTGGGTGGGCCCGTCCCATCCAGGCGTATCCTATCCATCAAGAAAGGAAGACAACTGGAATGAACAGGTTTGCGCAGCTATGGGCAGACGTGGTCAAGCTCTGGGGAAAATACGGGGCGTCCTACCTGACCGGCATGAAAAATACGCTGATCCTGGCCCTGGTGGCCACGCTGATCGGCTGCCTGATTGGCCTTATCTGCGGCGTGCTGAACACCATTCCCTATTCCAAGAAGGATAACGTGGTGAAGCGCTTTTTCCTGCGGCTGATCCGGGTGATCATCCGGGTGTATGTGGAGGTGTTCCGGGGCACGCCCATGGTGCTCCAGGCGGTGTTTTTCTATTACGGCCTGCCATACTTTACCAATAACGCCGTGAAGTTCACCTCTATCTGGCTGGTCAGCATCGTGGTGGTGTCCATCAACACCGGCGCGTACATGGCCGAGTCCGTCCGCGGCGGCATCATTTCCGTGGACAAGGGGCAGACCGAGGGGGCCACGGCCATCGGCATGACCCATTGGCAGAGCATGATCCATGTGATCCTGCCCCAGGCGGTGCGCAATATCATTCCGCAAATCGGCAATAACTTCATCATCAACGTGAAGGATACCTCCGTCATGTTCATCATCGGCTTCCCGGAATTCTTCTCCGCTCACCGGGCCGCTGTGGGGGCCAGCTATCTGTATTTCCCCTCCGCCACGGTGGAAATGGTGGGGTATCTGACCATGACGCTGCTTTCCTCCTTCCTGCTCAGGTGGGTGGAAAGGAAAATGGACGGCTCCAGCAATTATGAGCTGGTGCAGGAGGACGCCCTGACCATGACCGCGGGCACCTATAGTTACCCGGATCGGGGCACGCCCTTTGATGAAACCCACAAGGAAACCCGGCAGGGAAAGGAGGAAGGCTGAAATGGGAGAAACGATTTTGCAGGTCAGCCACCTTTCCAAGAGCTTCGGCACCCATGAGGTGCTCAAGGATATTGATTTTACCGTGAACAGCGGCGAGGTCATCTGCGTCATCGGCTCCTCCGGCTCCGGCAAAAGCACCCTGCTGCGCTGCATCAATTTCCTGGAGCAGCCCACCCAGGGGGAGATCCTGTTCCACGGGAAAAACGCGGAAACCCAATGGAAGCGCACCCTGTACCACTCCAAGGTGGGCATGGTATTTCAGTCCTTTAATCTGTTCAGCAATCACAACGTGATGGAAAACTGCGTGCTGGGGCAGATGCAGGTGCTTAAGGTGAAGCGCCCGGAAGCGGAAAAGCGGGCCATGGAATACCTGGAAAAGGTGGGCATGGCGGCCTATCGCAACGCCCGCCCCGCCCAGCTTTCCGGCGGGCAGAAGCAGCGGGTGGCCATCGCCCGGGCCCTGTGCATGGAGCCGGAAATATTGCTCTTTGACGAGCCCACCTCCGCTTTGGACCCCGAAATGGTGGGGGAGGTGCTGGGAGTGATGCAGGACCTGGCCCACGGCGGCATGACCATGCTGATCGTGACCCATGAAATGAGCTTCGCCCGGGACGTGGCCAGCCGCGTGCTGTTCATGGACGGCGGCGGGATCCTGGAGGACAGCAGCCCCAAGGAACTGTTCACCGCCCCCCAAATGCCCCGCACCCAGGAGTTTTTAAAGCGGGTGCTGTCCAGGCAGCTTTAATGGGAGAGGATTGGGCAGGCGTTTATAGAAAACTTTAAATCACTAAGTGAGGAGTGAGGAATGAGGAGTTAGGAGTTGAAAATTGTTTATGTGCAAAGCGTAAACTATTAACTCCTCACTTCTAACTCCTCATTCCTAACTGATTTAAAGTGCCCTGCAAATGATCACAGGGCCCGCTTAGCGGGCCTTTTTGCTGCCTGTTTATCTGCTGTTTTCCTGTTATTTCCTTGTATCCTTTTTTTCGCCGGGGACGACCCTATGGAAAAGGAGGAAGGAAACATGAAAAGAATCGTGATCCTGACTGCCATGATGGCGCTGTGCCTGGTGTTTGCCGGATGCGGCCTCCAGGGCGGCGCGGAGAAACAAGAGGAAATTCAGGATACCACCCAAGCCCGGCAAAAGCCGCCCCTGCCGGAAAAGCTCAAGCTGAATGAAGAAGGCATCCCCATGCTCCAGGTGTATCAAGTGGACGAGGAAGAAACAAAAGAAATGGATTTGGAAACCTATCTGCTGGGGGTGGTGGCCGGGGAAATGAAAAACGATTGGCCCCTGGAAGCCCTGAAGGCCCAGGCCATCCTGGCCCGCACCTTCGTGCTGAAATTCTGCACGGAAAAGGAAAGCAAATATCAGGGTGCGGATATTTCCACGGATATCGAGGAAGCCCAGGCTTATGACGCCACCGGCGTCAACGAGCGGGTGGAGCAGGCCGTCCGGGAAACGGAGGGGCTGGTGCTGTCCTATCAGGGCCAACTGCCCTACGCCTGGTTCCACGCCCATTCCGGCGGGGCCACTGAGCGGGCCGTGGAAGGGCTGCATTATGACGGGCAGGAGCCGGGCTACACCAAAGTGACCCAGGGCCATGAAAGCGCCCAGGCCCCCCAGGAGGCCCGGGAATGGAAGGCCAGCTTTTTGGAAGCGGAATTCATCAACGCTCTTAAAAAATTGGGGATCAAGGATATCCAAAAAATTGAATCCCTGGAGGTGGGGGAGAAGGGCGAAAGCGGCCGGGCCGTGACGCTGCGGGTCAACGGGGAAAGCGTGTCTGCCCCGGAGCTGCGCCTGGCTCTGGATTCCACCCGGTTCCGCTCCACGCTGATCACTGATCTTGATGTGGAAAACGGGACGGTGACCCTGTCCGGCAAAGGCTATGGCCACGGGGTTGGCATGCCCCAATGGGGCGCTTATGGCATGGCCGAGGAGGGAAAAACGGCGGAGGAAATCGTGAAATATTACTTTCATGATGTGACCGTGGAAAAGCTGTGGGAATAAGAACGCTGTTCATTTTCAGAGGAACGTCCGCCGTCAAATGCGCTGGGCGTTCCTTTCGTTCATCGGGATGTTTCAAAAAAACAATTGATTATGTCCTCCATTTCTGGTAGAATATTCCTGCACGGTATTCCCTTTTCAATGGGTACTGAGCGTGAGGCAAACCGCTGCCAGAGAAAGAGAAGCTACAGCGAACGGATTGCCGCCAAGGCGGCGGATTCCTTCGTGGGTGACGCGGAGCAGTTCGACGATATGACCATGCTCTGCCTGGAATACAAGGGCATGAAAAATACGTAACAGGCAGCAGCCCTTTCTTTCCGCAATGAACGTGTAACGATGAAAGAACTGTTCTTCCCACAATTGGGCTGAAACGGAGGTCAAGGATGGAAAAGCTGTTTGCAACGGAGCGCCTGATCATTCGGCCGCTCAAGGAGGGGGATGCCCAGGCGCTGTATGAAAATCATCTGGACAAAGAAGTGCAAAAATGGTTTCCCAATGAAAGCTATGCCGATGCGTTAGAGGCGCTGGAGGCCATCCGCTTTTTTGGGGAATGCGTAAAAGAAAAGCGGCTGCCTTATGTGCTTGGCGCGGAACTGAAGGACACAGGGGAATTGATCGGGGACGCCGGGATCAGCGCAGTGGAAGGACAGATGGATCAAACGGAAATTGGATACTGCATCGGACAAAAACATCGCGGACATGGATATGCTTCCGAACTGCTGAACGCCATGTCGGGCATTGCGTTTTCTCATTTTGAAATAAAAGCGATCGATGGGCGCGTAATCCGCGGCAACGAAGCGTCTGTGAAGGTACTGGAAAAGAATGGGTATCGGTTTGTAAAAAAGGAATTGGGCGCGCAGGATGATCCTTATGGCAACGGAATGCTGATCTACAGGAAGGAACGCTGACAAGGCATCCCAGCAGATTGAACGGCTTTCTTCGCTTTTAGGAGTCTGGATCAAGGAACTCAAATCAGCTTATGATTGCGAAATGAAAGAGAATATGGTATGATGGAAAGGAGAAAAAAGGAAGGGGAAGCGCTATGAGCAAGAAACGGCTGGACCGGGAAAAAAAGAAGCGTCCCAAGGAAATCAACGGGCTGGGGCGATTTCTGATGAAACTGCCGCCCTGGCCCATCCTTTATCCCCTTTATTTGGCAAACCAATTGGATCTGGAAGAGGAACTGTATTGGTCCCCCCGGCTGCCTTTGGAATTTGACGGGCTGAGGATCGTGTTTCTCTCCGACATTCATTATGGGCCCCTGTATTCGGAGGAACGGGTGCGGGACCTGGCGGAACGGGTCAACGCCCTGCACGCGGATATTGTGATCCTGGGCGGAGATTACGGAGTCAATTCCTTCGGCGCGCTGGAATTCTTTGCATTAAAGCCTCATTTCCAGGCGAATATCGCGGTGCTGGCCGTGCTGGGCAACCATGACCGGATGCTGCCGGAGGAGAACAAAGAGAAAATCCTGGCCGCCATGCGGGAAGACGGCATCACTCCCTTGCTGAACGATGGGGTGCTGCTGGAACGGGAGGGCCATCGGCTGGCCATTACCGGCGTGGACGATTATTACTGCGGGGAGCCGGATTGTTCCCGCATTGCCGATATGGGCCGGTACGCGGATTTTTCCATCTTTGTGTCCCACATGCCGGATCTGCTGCCGGACACCTTTGAAATGCCGGGCAGGCTGTTTTATCATTTGGCCCTGTGCGGCCATACCCACGGAGGCCAGGTGACGGTGGCGGGCCACGCGCTGTTCTCTTCCAGCCTGTACGGCGACCGATTTCTTTCCGGCTGGTACAATGAGCAGGGGGCCGATATCCTGGTTTCCAACGGCGTAGGGGTTTCGGGCCTGCCCGTGCGGCTGGGAGCCAGGCCCCAGTATCATCTGATCACCCTGAAAAGGGAAGAATAAAAAGAGAGAACCGGTTCGCATGGGGAAAGCGAAGCACGGTTCTCTTTTGTTTTTAAGCGTCAGGCTTTAAGCGGTTCACTTTTTCGATCATCAGGGTGAGCAGTCCCAGAAACAGCAATAAATAAACGGGATACAGCCGGATGGAAACGGCGTTGGCCAGCAGCCCGAACAGCGGCGGCACAAAGGTGCTGCCCACATAGGCGCTGGCCATTTGAATGCCGATAATGGCCTGGGAGTTTTCCGCGCCAAAATGGGCGGGAGTGGAATGAATGATGGAAGGATAAACTGGCGCGCAGCCCAGCCCGAACACCACCAGCCCCGCCAGGGCAAAGGCGTCAGTGGGCAGGGGCAGCAGGATCAGCGCCGCGCCCAGGGCCATCACCCCCGAGCCGATCCGGATCATGGTTTTATCCCCCAGCCGATCCGCCACAAAGCCGTTGAGAAACCGGCCCACCGTGATGCCCAAATAGAACAGGGAAGCGAAGCTGGCCGCGGTTTGGGGAGCGATGCCCCGGGCCTCCACCAGATAGCTGCTGGCCCACAGGCCCGCGGTGGTTTCCGCGCCGCAGTAAGCCAGGAAGGCCAGCAGGATGGACGGCACCCCGGGGATGCGCAGCGCCCCGCCCAGGCCCAGCAGCGGCGCGGAGGAAGCGGCTTTCTGGCCGCTTTTCCTGCTGTCCGCCCACAGGGGCAGGCTCAAAAACAGCAGGGCCGTCAGCGCTACCTGCACGATGGATACGGTGCGGTAGCCCATTTCCCACCGGCCCGTCAGGGAAAGACAAGCGCTCATGATATACGGGCTCAGGGACGCGCCCACCCCCCAAAAGCAATGGAGCCAGCTCATGTGGCGGGAGGTGTAATGCAGGGCCACATAATTGTTCAGCGCCGCGTCCACCGCTCCGGCCCCCAGGCCGTATGGAACGGCCCACAGGCAGATCATCCACAGGGAGGAGGAAACCGAGAAGCCAAACAGCGCCAACGCGGTCATGCCCACGCTGATGGCGGTCACCAGCCCGGCCCCCAGCTTTTTCGTCAGCCTCTCCGACAGCAGGCTGGACACGATGGTGCCGCCGGAAACGATCATGGAAATGACGCCCGCAAAGGACAGCTCCACGCCGAACTGCGCCCGCATGATCGGCCAGGCCGAGCCCAGGAGAGAATCCGGCAGCCCCAGGCTGATAAACGCCAGATAGATCACTGTCAGCAAAAGGGAAAACATCGCGCTCACCTCATTTGTTTTTCAAAAAAAACCCCGGCAGCAGCGCGCTCCGCGCTCACCGGGGATTGAATATGTAAACGCCTTTTCAGGCGGACTGCCGTATGAAGGGGGCGGGCGGCCTTCCGCCCGGGGGCCTTACAGCCCGGAGGCTTCCTCGTTTTCCTTGACCAGGTAATCGTCGATTTCCTTGAGAAAACGGTGCAGTGTTTTTTCATCCATGGAGCCGGTGTCCAGGAACATGCGGTTCCGAACAGAGTACATCATCGCCATAATGCCCAGCGTGGACTTTGGATCAATGCAGAATTTTTCGGACCGCAGATAAAGCTCCATGGGGTATTCCTTGCAAATGCTGCTCAGCCGTTCAGCAGCCTTCATTGAGTCAACGTGAATGTGGATGATCATCTCGGTCATCTCCTTTTTCGGGAAACAGGCTCCGGAATCCTTTCCGGAAACGTTTCCAGTTTTCAGCAAGCATTCTTTCCGCTTGCCAAGGGTAGTATATCACCTTCAAAACGGAAATACAACTTGGCATTGTTCACATAGTTTCAGCGGCCAAATTGTGATGGATGTATCAATTGGATTGGAAAAATACAATGTTTAATGTGGTTTTGATTCATCTATGCGCCATATCAGACAAAATCGGCGCTGCTGAACCTGATTTTACCAGCTTCGGAACGGAAGGAAACATCCCAAATGTGGTATGTCCTTGTGAAAAAAGAAAAAATATAGTATAATGGGATCACCGCGAAGGGGAGGAAAGAAGCATGGAGAAAAGGAAAATTGCCGCGGCGCTGCTGGCCTGTTCGATGCTGCTGGCCGGATGCGCCAAAGAGGAGCAGCCGGTGGAAGCGCCGTCGCCCCCGCCGGAGCACATGGAAGCCCCGGTGATCCTGGGGGAAAGCGCGGCGGCTGAGGCTGCTCGGCGGCTGATGGCGCCTTACGAACAGGAAATCGGAAAAGTGTCCATCAGAACCTACAGCAATTTGACCTATGCTATTCCCGTTAATTTTTTCAATCAGTTCATTGCCGATGCCCAGGCCGCCGGAGAGCAGCCGCGGGACGGCTATTACCGCTTTATGTGGCGGCAGGGCGGCGATTATACCTATCAGACCACGGTGGACGATGCCCCGGAATTGGAAACGGTGACCGCCGCCCCGGGGGATGAAACGCCCATGGACAATCAGCTCAACGGCGATTACGAGGTGTCCGGCGGCGGGCGGTTTGAGCGGGCGCGCACCTATGAAATCACGGAGGACTTGACCCGGGGCCGGGCGGAAATCAGCGATACGCTGAACGGCGCTGTCACGGGCCATGAATATTTTTCCTTCTGCCAGCGGGGAGAAGAACTGTATTTTGTGGACGCTACGCTGAACCTGACCATCAATAGCTTGGGCACGACAGCCAGCGAAGGTTATCTGATGGCGGTGGGGGTTCTGCGGCAGGACAGCCTGGAAATTTTGGAATACGAACTGAAAGATACCTCCCAGCTGCCAGACCCCGCCACCCTGGACTGGGCCCAGCTGATCGCCCGTGTGACCCCGGTGAGCCGCATTTCCGCCCAGGGGGATCAGATTACGGTGGAACCGTAATGGAGTGAGGAATGAGGAGTGAGGAGTGAGGAGTTAATAGCTTCTGACAAAAAACGAGCCGCTGCGGATTCAGTGATGAAGCGCAGCGGCTCTGTTTTTATAAGGAATGCGATTATTGCATAGCTTCCTGGAAGGCGTCGAAGAATTCGGGGCAGGCCCAGGTGCCGCAGGCGATAATGCGTTCGCCGTTGACGGCCATTTGAAGCACCAGGCCGGATTGCAGCTGAATCAGCAGGGATTGGTTGGTTTCCCCGCCGCTGGAGCGCAGGAAGGAAGCGTTACTGGTCAGAATATTGATCAGGCGCTGCACGGCGGATGCGTCGCTGATGGCGCCCACGCCGGACAGCTCGATGGCCACGGCAGAGGAGGCTTTCAGGGTATCGGCCAGCTTTTCGCTGCCCATCAGGGCGCTGTCACCAAAGGACACCCGCTGGAACACCCGCATTTGCCCGTTGACCCGGGCGGCGGCCAGAGCCCCGTTCATGCCGCTGACAGCGTACACCGTTTCCCCGGCGGCCACCGTGTTGGAGCAGATGCCGTTCTTTCCGGCCAGGGCCGGTTCGCTGGTAAAGTTATCCACCGTGCCCAGAGTCTGGCCCAGCAGGGAAGAAGAAATGCTGGTGGGATTGGTCAGCAGCCTGTAATAGCGTCCGTTCACCCCGATCAAGGGGAAATTGCCGCCGCTCATGGGGGCCCAGATGCTGCGGTAGGAGGGATTGCGGGAGGTGCGGATGGTGATGCTGCCCTGGGGCACGTCCAGGGCCAGCTTATCGCCCGTCACGATTTGACCCGCGGGATAAGAATTCATCAGGTTCGCGTCGGTTTCCCGGGGCGCGCCCAGCCGGGGCAGGGTAAACGCCGCCGCCCCGATCAGCACCACCAGGGCGCACAGGGCAGGGGCCAGCCTGCGGAAAGTCAGGCCCGGCTTCCTGTCCGCTCCTTCCGCGGAGCGAAGAATTTTCCGCTTGAGTTGTTCATCCGCCTGAAGCCCGGTGGATTCGGCTATTTCCGGCAAGGCCCGCAGCCTTTCCTCCACGTTCTTCATTGCGCGCCACTCTCCTTCAAAATATCCTCTAATTTCTTTCTGGCCCGGGACAGGCGGCTGGAAATGGTGCCCTCCGGCAGATGCAGCATGGCCGCGATTTCAGCGATGCCATAGCCCTGATAATAATGCAGCAGGATCACATCCCGAAACCCGGATGGCAGGCGGCGCACGGCGCTCATCAGCTCCTGCTTTTCCAGCCGGTCGTCCATTTGATCCGGCGCGGGGGTCAATTCCAGGGCCGGGCTGCCCAGCACCACGCGCTTGACCCACGCGGCCCGCCACAGATCCCGGCATCGGTTCAGCGCCACCTTCAGCAGCCAGGCTTTTTCCTTGCCCGGCTCCAATTCCGGCGCATGGGTCAGCAGGCGGACGAACACATCCTGCGTCACGTCCTCGGCCTGCTGCCGATCCCCCAGATAAAAGTAGCTGACCCGGAGGACGTCGGTGGCGTAGGCAGCGTAAAGCTCCTCGAACCTTTTGTCATCCATGCGGCCTGCTTGTGCCCGTTCACTCATATAACGGCGTACCCTTCCCAATTCTTGCAGGTTCAGTAAATTTTTTTCACAGGAAAAACTGCTGTCTTTGCACAGCAGCATGGCTCCTTGCTCATTATACCCCATTCCGCCCCGCTCGGTCAAGGCCCGGAAAAGGGAAAGAGAATCCGGTACCTATGCCGGATTCTCCTTTGATGAACGCTTTAAATCACCAAGTGGGGAGTGAGGAATGAGGAGTTAGGAGTTGAAAATTGTTATCACACAATGAGCTCCTGTTGTCCAGGCGCGAAGTGCCAACTATTAACTCCTCACTCCTAACTCCTCACTCCTAACTGATTTAAAGCGGTCATGAAACGGTTACACAGAACAGTTCCCTTTGCTTTTCCGTCATACCAGCGTGGTGAAATAATCCTGCGGGGTTTCCGCCCGGCGGATCAAACGAAAATCGCCTTCCGCCGTATAAAGCACCTCGGCGCTGCGCAGGCGGCCGTTGTACTGGTATCCCATGGCAAAGCCGTGGGCCCCGGTGTCGTGGATCACCAGCAGATCGCCCATTTGGATTTCCGGCAGGGGCCGGTCCCAGGCGAATTTATCGTTGTTTTCGCACAGGCAGCCGGTCACGTCGTACACATGGTCGGCGGGATAATCCCGCTTCCCGCATACGTGGATGTGGTGATACGCGCCGTACATGGCGGGGCGCATCAGGTTGGCGGCGCAGGCGTCCACGCCGATATAATCCTTGTGGATCTTCTTTTCGTGAATGGCCCGGGTCACCAGCCACCCGTGGGGGCCGGTCATGTAGCGGCCCAGCTCGGACTTGATGGCGACGCGGCCGTTGGTGGGATCGCCGAAAACCCGCTCATATTCTTTCCGCACGCCTTCCCCGATCCCCTGAATATCGGCGGCGGGCTCGCCGGGGCGATAGGGAATGCCGATGCCGCCGGACAGGTTCACAAAGGCCAGGGGCAGGCCGCATTCCTTTTCCATTTCCGCGCCCAGGTCAAACAAAATGCCAGCCAGCTTGGGATAATAAGAATTGTCTGTGGTGCAGCTGGCCAGGAAAGCGTGCAGGCCAAAGCGCTTGGCCCCCATTTCCTTCAGGCGTTTTAGGCCCACGGCGATCTGCTCTTTTGTCCAGCCGTACTTGGAATCGCCGGGGGAGCCCATGATGGCGTTGCCCAGAGTGAAATCCCCGCCGGGATTATAGCGCACACACACGGTTTCCGGGATGCCGCCGTGGGCAGCCAAAATGTCGATATCGCTGATGTCGTCCAGGTTCACGATGGCCCCCAGGGCCATGGCGTGATCAAATTCCTCGGGGGGCATGGCGTTGGCGCTGAACATAATATCCTGTCCCCGGAAGCCGCTCATTTCCGCCAGCAGCAGCTCGCATTCGCTGGAGCAGTCCAGGCCGCAGCCCTCGTCCTTGAAGATTTTGAGGATCGCGGGATTGGGCAGGGCTTTCACGGCAAAATATTCCTGATAATCAGGGCACCAGGAAAAAGCGGCGTTCAGCGCCCGGGCCGTGGAGCGGATGCCCGCTTCGTCATATAAATGAAAAGGCGTGGGGAATTTTTCGGCCGCGCGGATAAACACATCGTCGTTCAGGGAAAAATTGGGCATGGTGTTTTTCATCCTTCCGGATCGTCCAGAATAAAAAATTGGATACAATCCTGTTTCATTATATGCGAGGACCCTCCGCCGCGCAAGGGATACGACGGGAAAGGACAATTTTTAAACAAGCGCCATGCCGGTCCATGGGCATCAAAAAAAGCGGGCGTAAACCCGCTTTCAATCAAAGGGAAAGATTACTTGTCGTAGTTCACGACCTGGGAAAAATCAGGGGCTTTCAGGGACGCGCCGCCGATGAGGCCGCCGTCGATTTCAGGCTGTGCCATCAGGCCCTTGACGTTCTTGGGGTTCATGCTGCCGCCGTACTGGATGCGCACGGCATTGCCCACCCGCTTGCCATACTTCCGGGCGATGGCGGCGCGGATGACGCCGATGGTCTCATTAGCCTGCTCGTCAGTGGCGGTGAGGCCGGTGCCGATGGCCCACACGGGCTCATAGGCGATGACCACGTTCTTGATTTCGTCCTCGGTCAGGCCGTTCAGGGCGATCAGGGTCTGATATTCCACCAGGGCGTTGGTGTAACCCGCTTCCCGCTCTTCCTTGCGCTCGCCCACGCAGATGATGGGGGTCAGGCCCGCCTTCACAGCGGCCAGGGTGCGCAGGTTCACGGTGGCGTCGGTTTCGCCGAAATACTGACGGCGTTCGCTGTGGCCGATGATCACGTATTCCACGCCCGCTTCCTTCAGCATGGCGGCGGACAGTTCGCCGGTGTAAGCGCCGGATTCCTTGAAATGCACGTTCTGAGCGCCCAGATGGATGTTGCTGCCCTTGATGGCTTCCTTCACCGCGTAAATGTCCACGGCGGGCACGCACACAACCACGGTGGCGTTCGCTTCCTTGACCAGGGGCTTGAGTTCATTTACCAGCGCCTTGGCTTCGGCGGGGGTCTTATTCATTTTCCAGTTACCGGCAATAATAGGCTTCCGCATGGGAAAGCACCTCTTTCTTTTTTGTTTTTTTCTGGGGGAACCATTCTTTGGACCCAAAGAATGGTTCCCCCAGTCCCCCTCCAAGAAAGGTGTAGGGAAGGGCTTGTTATTTCTTTGGGACTTATCGGTCTGCAAAACTGTAGCACGAAAGTTCGCAAAAGAAAAAACGAAAATCCCATTCAGCTTTCTCGGAAGGGGGTCTGGGGGGAACCTCTCTTTGGCTTACAAAGAGAGGTTCCCCCCAGAAATACTCCGTCCCTTATTTATCGTTCAGAGCGGCAACGCCGGGCAGGGTCTTGCCTTCCAGGTATTCCAGGGAAGCGCCGCCGCCGGTGGAGATGTGGGTCATCTTGGGGGCCAGGCCCATCTGTTCCACAGCCGCCGCGCTGTCGCCGCCGCCGATGATGGTCACGGCGTCGCTGTCGGCCATGGCCTGGGCCACGCCCAGGGTGCCCTTGGCCAGGGTGGGATTCTCAAACACGCCCAT
>CAMOUF010000198.1 GCA_946626395.1 uncultured Clostridia bacterium | reverse complement strand
CGGTGCCCCGGGTGTTCACCTGGAAGGAAACGGGGGAGGCCACGCCGATGGCATAGGCCAGGGCGATTTCACACTGCCGGGCCAATCCGGCGGCCACCACGTTTTTGGCGGCGTGCCGGGGGGCGTAAGCGGCGCTGCGGTCCACCTTGGGGGGTTCCTTGCCGGAGAAAGCGCCGCCGCCGTGGGGGGCGTAGCCGCCGTAGGTGTCCACGATGATCTTGCGCCCGGTCAGGCCGCTGTCCCCCGCGGGACCGCCTACCACGAACCGGCCGGTGGGGTTGATAAAGTATTTGGTGCTGTCGCTGAGCAGTTCAGCGGGGATCACCTGACGGATCACCTGGTCGATCATGGCCCGCTCGATTTCCTCGTGGGTCACCTGCTCGTCATGCTGGGTGGAGATGACCACGGTGTCCACCGCCACGGGCCGTCCGTCCTCATAAACCACCGTCACCTGGGCCTTGCCGTCGGGGCGCATCCAAGGGCAGGCGCCGTCCTTGCGCACCTGAGCCATGCGGCGGGTGAGCCGGTGGGCCAGGGCGATGGGCATGGGCATCATTTCAGGGGTCTCATCGCAGGCAAAGCCGAACATCATGCCCTGGTCGCCCGCGCCGGTTTCGTTCTGTTCCTCCTGCCGGGTTTCCAAAGCCGCGTCCACGCCCTGGGCAATGTCGGGGCTCTGATCGTGCAGGGCGGTGAGCACGGCGCAGGATTCGCCGTCAAAGCCCTTCTTGGCCCGGTCGTAGCCGATTTCGTTGACCACCTTGCGCACGATGTCCGCCACGGGCACGTAACCCTGGGTGGTCACTTCGCCCATGACCAGAATCAGGCCGGTGGTGGCGCAGGTTTCGCAGGCTACCCGGGAATAGGGGTCCTGCTCCAGCAGCGCGTCCAGGATGGCGTCGGAAATCTGGTCGCAGATTTTATCCGGATGCCCTTCGGTGACGGATTCAGAGGTAAACAGCTTTCTCATGTTCTTTTCTCCTTTGGCTTTGATATTCCTGAACACCGTCCGGGCCGCAAAAATGCCGCTTATCTGTACAGACAAGCGGCATGAAATCACCTTTCGATCGCGCCTTATCTGCCAATGCGTTGCCGCATTGCTGGAATTAGCACCTTGCGGAAAAACCGCCGGTTGCCGGGCTTCATTGGGCCAGTCCCTCAGCCGCTCTGGATAAGGTATTCAGTTGGTATGATTATACATGCATGATCTGGGTTCGTCAAGCACAAATTCAAGAAAAACATATTTCGGGAAAGAAGCGCTGTTTTCTTGGTTCAATACAAAACTTTTCCATTGCGCTGTTTTCTTCGCGCTGCTGGACAAAAAACATGGACTGTATTATAATGAAGCCTGTGAAATATAAACCGCTTGGAGGAATTTCCGTATGCAGAAACCGCAGCTCGTGATCATGGCGGCAGGGCTGGGCAGCCGGTTTGGCGGCCTCAAGCAGATGGCCCCGGTGGACCCCCAAAACCATTGGATCATTGATTATTCCATTTTTGACGCCGTTCGGGCGGGCTTTGGCAGGATCATCCTGATCGTGAAGCCGGAAAATGAACAGCTGTTCCGGGACACCCTGGGCAAGCGCATCGGCGACAGAGCCGAAATCGTGTACGTGCATCAGCGGCCCGAGATCCTGCCGGAAGGCTTTTCTGTGCCGGAGGGCCGGGTAAAGCCCTGGGGTACCGCCCATGCCGTGCTCTGCGCTAAGGACGCTATCGACGCGCCCTTCTCCGTGATCAACGCGGATGACTTCTATGGCAAAGGCGCCTTTAGAACCATTTATGATTATCTCATGTCTGATCATCCCGCCGATGAATATGCCATGGTGGGCTACCAGGTGGAAAACACCCTGACCGAAAACGGCCACGTGGCCCGGGGCGTGTGCGCCACAGACGAAAGCGGCCGGTATCTGACCGGCATTGTGGAGCACACCCACATCGAGCCCCGGGACGGCGGCGCTGCCTTTACCGAGGACGACGGAAAAACCTTCACCTTCCTGCCCGCCGGCACTACCGTCAGCATGAATTTCTGGGGCTTTACCCCGGATATTCTCCAGGAAATCGAAGGCCGGTTCGCGGGCTTCCTCCGGGAAAACCTGCCCAAGAATCCCCTCAAGTGCGAATACTTCCTGCCCCTGATCCCCAATCAGCTGATCGCCGAGGGCAAGGCCCGGGTGCGGGTGCTGCCCTGCCCGGAAAAATGGTACGGCGTCACCTATCAGCCCGATATGCCCCAGGTGCAGGCGGCGATTGCGCAGATGAAAAAGGATGGCATTTACCCCAATTCTCTTTGGAAATAAATGCGGCCGCGCAGGCGGGGCTGACTGAAGAAAGCTTTAAATCACCAGGCAATAGGCAATAGTAGAAAGAGTGCGGTGTGCAGGGTTCAGAGTACAGAGAATATAAACAGACACAAACAACGCATCCAGACTTGGAACGGCAAAAATATCTGAACTCTGAACTCTTCACTCTGAGCTCTCGTTCTATTGTCTAATGCATAATGCCTAATGCCTATTCGCTTAAAGTGTTCTTTATGAAGAATGTATGATCCAAGATCAGCAATGAAAAAAGCCAGGCTTCCAATGAAGTGAGCCTGGCTATTTTGATGGGCAGCTTATTCCTTTACAGTGCCGTCGGGGTTGAACAGGGGCAGCTTTTCCAGATAGATGATATCGTCCCGGGTGGTGGCGTCGCCTTCGGCCAGGATGGCCATGCGGCCCACGATATTGCCGCCCGCCTGCTGCACCAGTTCTTCAATGGCCCGCAGGGATTCGCCCGTGGAAATCACGTCGTCCACGATCAGCACCCGCTTGCCCTTCATATAGTCCACGTCGTCCTGGTCGATGCACAGGATCTGCTCTTTGGCGGTGGTGATGGAATTCACCTTCACGGTGAACACGTTCTTCATGTACAGCTTGGGGGACTTGCGGGCCAGCAAGTAGCGGTTTGTGCCCGCCTGACGCGCCATTTCATAGGCCAGGGGAATGCCCTTGGATTCGGCAGTGATCAGCACGTCGTATTCCGGCGCCTTCTTCAGCAGCTCCCGGGCGCAGGCCACGGTCAGCTCCACGTCCCCGAAAATCACGAACGCGCCGATGTACAGATCATCGTTCACTTTGCAAAGCGGCAGGTCGCGCGTCAGCCCGGCGACATGCATCGGATAAGTCATGCTCATAAGAAGTGCCCTCTCTCATCAATCGTATTCGTAACAAAAATATGTTACTGCTTATTTTACCAGCATTTGTTTGCTTTTGTCAATTGCCCGGAAAGGGAAATTTGCTCCTTCTCTTTTTTTTCTCTTTTTCCCTTTGGAAAGCACGGAAAAACAGAACAGCTTCGTTTGGAATTTTTGTGTTTCATTTTTTGGGTGTTTGCAGATGACATAATTGCAAATCAGAACGCAGATTCCGCTGATAATGGAAAAGGCTGGATCGTCCGGAGCAGATTGTTCTTGCAAACCGCCGTTGAAATCGCTATAATAAGGGCATAAACGAGAACAAATGTTCTTAATTAATTGCGGGTCCGACCAGCCCGTGAGCAGGATTGGAGGGGGCCATGAACACAAACAGGGAAGCGCTGGATGATTATTTGAGGCAGCTGCGCACGCCATGGGCATATAAAAAAGCGGAAGCGTATTTACGCCTCCTGCTGGAAGAAGAACAAAAGCGATATCCTACGGGGCAGAAAACTGGGGCTATTCCTTCCCGTCCGTCTGCTGCCAGGCCGAAAGAAGCTGGGGCAAAAGCTGGCGGAGGGCATCCCACCCCTCCGGCGGCATAGCGGCCAGGGCGCGCAGCACATGCTTGGGAAATTCATCCTGCCCCAGCATCAGCCGGTTCACGGCGTCGTCGGGATCCTGGGGCGGGAACATGGGCCCCACGCCCTCCTTGAGCCAGGGGTAAGACACATTGAACTCCCGGCAAATCAGCCGCAGCGTTTGCTCCTGGGGGGAACTGTAGCCGTTTTCCATCCGGCTGAGCACGCTTTTTTTCAGCCCGATGCGCTCTCCGAACTGGTCCAGCGTCAGGCCCAGGTGTTTCCGCAGCTGACGGATTCTTTCATGCAAGCGGGGTCCCTCCTTTCCCTGGATGCATTATAGCAGGAAACCCTGTGAAAAGCAAGCAAAGCGGTCTTTGCGCATTTCTTTTCCCGTTCAGGGAGAAGCCATGCCCAGGCATTCCATTCTCATGGATGAATTGGTTGAAAGTCTGCCGGGATTTGTGCAAATTCTTTAAAACGGTACAGATTTTGGGCTGGATTTTGTCAAATAATCAATCTGGTAATTTTACGGAGTTTGTGGTATAATACTTTAAGAATAGATGGTTGAGCTTATAGATTTTTCGTTCATCCATTCGGGCAAGCGCCCATCAGATAAAAAATCAATATGCTTGGTATCGTTTTCCATTAAGCATATGCAGTATTGAAAGGAGGATTCTATGTCCCAATTCCCAAAGGTTCGCGTAACCGCCCTGGGCGGCGTGGATGAAATTGGCAAAAATTTATATGTGATCGAATATGAAGACGATATTCTGGTGGTGGACTGCGGCTCCATCTTCCCCAAGGAGGATATGCTGGGCATCGACCTGGTGATTCCCGACGCTTCTTACCTGGTGGCCAACAAGCACCGGGTCCGGGGCTATGTGTTCACCCACGGCCATGAAGATCACATCGGCGCCACGCCCTACATCCTCCAGCAGGTGCCCGCCCCCATCTGGGGCACCCGGCTGACATTGGCCCTGATCGATTTAAAGCTACGGGAGCATCGGGTGAACGGCATCCAGATGAACGCCATCAACCCCCGGGACGAAGTGAAAATCGGCCAGTTCACGGTGAAATTCGTGAAGGTGAGCCATTCCATTCCCGGGGCCTGCGCCCTGATCATCTCCTGTCCCGCCGGCGTGATCGTGCATTCCGGCGACTTCAAAATCGACTTTACCCCCGTGGACGGGGAAATCACCGATTTAAGCTCCCTGGCCATGGCGGGGGACGCGGGCGTATTGGCGCTTTTGTGCGAAAGCACGAATATCGAGCGCCCCGGCTACACCATGAGCGAGCGCAAGATCGGTGAAACCTTCGTCAATCAGTTCCGCAACGCCCAGGGACGGGTGATCGTGGCCATGTTCGCCAGCAACATCAACCGCCTCCAGCAGGTGATCGACAGCGGCATCCGCTTTGGCCGGAAGGTTTGCTTTGTAGGCCGGAGCATGATCTCGGTCAGCCGGGTGGCTATGCAATTGGGTGAACTGGTGATTCCGGAGGGGTATTATCTGGAAGTGGACGACCTGGACAGCTACCGGGACGACGAGCTTCTGATCCTGACCACCGGCAGCCAGGGTGAGCCCATGAGCGGCCTGACCCGCATGGCTTTTTCCGAGCACCGGAAGCTGCAAATCAAGCCCAGCGACAAGGTGATCATTTCCGCCACGCCCATTCCCGGCAACGAAAAATTCGTGTCCCGGGTGATCAACCAGCTTTACCGCTGCGGGGCGGAAGTCATCTATGAGGCTATGGCCGAGGTGCACGTTTCCGGCCACGCCTGCCAGGAAGAAATCAAGCTGATGCACGCCCTGGTGCGGCCCAAATATTTCATTCCCATTCACGGGGAATACCGGATGCTGTGGCAGCATGCGGAATTGGCTGAATCCATGGGCATGGACCGGCAGAACATTGTCCTGCCCGCCTGCGGCCAGGTGATTGAAATGAGCCAGGACAGCCTGTCCATTGCGGGCACGGTGCCCACCGGAGAAGTGCTGGTGGACGGCCTGGGCATTGGCGACGTGGGCAACGTGGTGCTGCGGGACCGCAAGCATCTTTCCCAGGATGGCCTCATCATTGTGGCCATGGCCTTTGACCGCACCAACGGCGTGCTGGTGTCCGGCCCTGACGTGATTTCCCGTGGCTTTGTTTACGTCCGGGAGAACGAGGATATTATCGAGTGCACCCGGGAAGTGGTGCGGGGCATCATTGCCTCCTACGGCCGCATCGAGGGCAGCGATTGGCCCAGCATCAAGAACCGTATCAAGGATGAATTGCACCGCTACATCTATGAAAAAATCAAGCGCAATCCCATGATCCTGCCCATTATCGTGGATTTGGGGTAAATACGGGGTAAGAAATGTGGGGGAAACCGCTCTTTGGAGTCCAAAGAGCAGTTTCCCCCACACCCCCTTCCGAGAAAGACGATTGTGGATGATTCTAAACTGGAATTCAGCTAAATGGCTTCCACTGTTTCTTTCAGTAGCCCATAGAGCGGTTTCTCCCACACCCCTTCCGAGAAAGGCGATCGTGGATGATTCTAAACTGGAATTCAGTTGAATGGCTTCCACTGTTACTGTACTATCTTATTCTCCTTCTTTTTCCGGCTTATTTGTTTTTACCTTTTTTCTATTGAGGTCAAAGCAGCCATGAAACGTATTCTGTCTTTGCTGCTGGCGGCGTTTTTTCTGTCTCCCCTCCTGGCGTCCCCGGCCCTGGCTGGGGTGCGCTTTGTTCGCCACGGGGCGCGGGACGACAAACAAAACCAGCTGATCACGTATTGGGTCACCGCGCCTGAGCCCACTCCCCCGGGGCTGCCCTTGGTGATTTATCTTCACGGCTCCGGGGAGCGGGGGGAAGGGGCGCTGCTTACCAGCCTGCCGCTGTTTTTAAAGGAGGGCTCCATCCTCAACCCCGGAGCGGTGATCCTGGTGCCCCAGATGCCCTCCAACTTCGGCCAATGGATTTCCCTGCAAAATTCCCTGGAAAAAATGATCGACCGCACCGCGGCGGAATATCAGACCGATGAAAGCCGCATCGCCCTGGTGGGGTTCAGCATGGGCGCCATCGGCTGCTATGATCTGGCCAATCTCTGGCGGGGAAAGTTCTGCCGCGTCCTGGCGGTATCGGGCCGGGTCAACGATGATGTGGAGCCCGATGCCTTCGCCACCGTGGAGCTTCGCACCATGGTGGGCACCCGGGACACCAACATGCCCCCTCAATCCGCTATGGACTTTGCCCAGCTGGTGGAGGACGCCGGGTACTGCTCCGAAGCCGTCCAATTGGATTCCACCCATGGACGGATGCCCAACAAGGTGTTCATGAGCGCCAATATGCTGGACTGGCTCTGGCTGGAATTGGCCCCTGAGGTCACCCCTGTGCCCACCGTCACGCCCAAGCCCACCCCTACCCCCAAACCGACAGCCACGCCCAAGCCCACCGACGCGCCCCCCGGCGCCGTCACCCCCGAGCCGGCGCCCGAGGAAATATACCGCACGCTGAAAAAAGGCATGAGCGGCAAAGACGTGCAGGCCCTGAAAAAAGCCATGTACTGGCTGGGATATTTCAACACCATCAACCTGTCTGAGGATTTCAACAGCGTCACCGTGGAGCGGGTCAAGCTGCTGCAAAAAAACAACGGCCTGCCCCAAACCGGGGAAGCCGATCCCGCCCTTCAGGCCCTGGTCTTTTCCGGTCAGGCGGTGAAAACAAAAACCGCGCCAAAGCCCTCCTCCACGCCCAAGCCGGGAAAGAAATGAATCCTTCCCATCGGCGCCTTTCTTCCGTTCCGACGAAAGCAGGGCGCTGTTTTTCATTTCACGATATACAGCGCATAAAAAAAGAGAATAAAATTAGAATTTGCATCAAGAACGCTTTAAGTTACTAAAGGGGAACGCTTGGGCTGTTCGCCCCAGACCTGAACCAGGGGGTTAAACCCCCTGGACCCGCATTTGGCGAAAAATCATGACTGGGATAAGCCGACAATCTTCGCCTGATGCATTGGGGTTACGAAAATATAGAGGGCTTCTGGCCCCAGAAAGCCCGGGAAAATCCGAAGGGGAAAGTAAACTTTCCCCTTTGGAGTATTCCCTGGCTTTCCCGGATGCTTTGCATCCGTTTGGCG
>CAMOUF010000197.1 GCA_946626395.1 uncultured Clostridia bacterium | reverse complement strand
TGCAGATATTTTAGTCGATCCAAGTCTGCATTCGTTTCTTGTATTCTGCAAAACTCTCTGAACTCCGAACTCTGCGTTTTTCTATTAACTTCTAACTCCTCACTCCTAACTCCTCACTCCTAACTCCTCACTCTTCCTTGTTCCATCCCCTGGCGCAGGGTTTCCAGGGCGCGTTTTTCCATGCGGGACACATAGCTTCTGGATATGCCCAGCACGGCCGCTACCTCATGCTGGGGATGCATGGCCCCGTCCAGCAGGCCATAGCGCATTTCGATGACCAGCCGCTCCTTTTTAGGCAGCTCCTTGACCAGCGCCCGCACTTTTTCCAGGTTCAGCCGCCGCAGGGCTTCGTCCTCCACATAGCCCGGCTCCGTGCCCAGAATATCCAGAAAGGAAATATTGTTTCCTTCCCCGTCCTCTCCCACAGGGTCGGATAGACTCACGTCGCCCCGGCGCTTCCGGGAGGCTCTGAGCAGCATCAATATTTCGTTTTCAATGCATCGGGCGGCGTAGGAAGAAAGCTGGGTGCCGGACTCCGGCTTAAAGGTGTTCACCGCCTTTACCAGCCCCAGCGCGCCCACGGACAAAAGATCCTCCGATGTGAACCCGGGCACCGTGTATTTCCTGGCGATGTGGGATACCAAGCGCAGGTTATGCTCGATCAGCTTCCGCCGCGCTTCGTCATCTCCCGCCTGCATGGCGGCAATGGTCTTTCTTTCCTCCTCCCGGGACAGGGGCCGGGGGAAGCTGATTTGCCCCGACGCAATGCCCAGGAAAAAAAGCGCGTCCCGAAACAGCCAATACAAAAAACTCAGCATACGCTTTCACCTCCATGGAAAGCATATGCCGAGCAAAGCCGGAATATAGGCGGCGGGGTCAATCGGATCCGGCAGGAAAGGATTCCCTGTAAAACATCAGCGACAGCCCGGTGGCGATGATCCAGCCGATGGGCCAGGCGCACCAGATGCCGGTGGATTGAAGGGCTGTTTTCGACAGCGCGATGGCCAGCGCCACCCGCAGAACCAGGTCGGTAAAGGTGGCGATCATGAAGGCGCGCATATGGCCCGCCCCGCGCAGCACCCCGTCCGCTGCCAGCTTGGCGGACACCACGAAATAAAAGGGCGACAGGATGCGCAGAAAAGTGACCCCGGTGCGCAGCGCCATGTCCGTTGGCGTATCCAGAAACAGCCGCATGCATATTTCGCCCGCGAAAAAGTACAGCAGGCAGAAGGGCATGCACAGCATCCACACCATTTTCAGGCCCGCCGAGAAGCCCTCCCGCACCCGGCCCAGCTTGCCCGCGCCGATGTTCTGGGCGGTATAGTTGGAAACGCCGTTTGCCAGGGTGGTAAAGGAGGTAATGACCAGGTTATTCATTTTCACCGCCGCGGAGTAGCCCGCCATCACGCCGGGGCCAAAGCCGTTGATGACCCCCTGGATGATCAGGTTGCCCACGGAAACAAAGCTCTGCTGCAGGGTGCTGGGCACGGCAATGAGAACGATTTTTTTCAGCAGCACTTTGGAAAATAGCGCCGCCTTTTTCTTTCCCTCCGGCAGCGTCCGTATTCGCCGCAGCACCGCTATCATGGCCAGCGCGCAGCTCACTCCCTGGCAAATCAGCGTGGCCCAACCAACGCCCGCAACGCCCATCCCGAACACCGCCACAAACAGAATGTCCATGGCGATATTGGCCGTGGAGGATAGCGCCAAAAACAGGAAGGGCGTTTTGGAATCACCCAGGGCGGAAAAGATGCCGTTGGCCACGTTATAAAAAAACAGGAAGGGCAGGCCCAGGATATAGATATTCAGATACAGCGCCGAATCCGCCATCACTTCCGAAGGTGTACGCAAAAGGGACAGCAGCGCGCCGCTGAAAATGAACCCCAGGCCCATCAGCACAGCACAGACGCACCCAGTCATGAGCAGGGCGGTGGAAACGGCGGTTTTCACCCCGCTGTAATCCTTGGCCCCGAAGAGCTGGCTCACCACCACCGAGCAGCCCATGTTGCACCCGAAGGCGAAGGCGATAAAGATCAGCGTGATTTCATAGCTGTTTCCCACCGCCGCCAGGGCGTTTTCGCCGATGAACTTGCCCGCCACCAGGCTGTCGGCAATGTTGTACAGCTGCTGAAAAATCACGCTGCCAAACAGCGGCAGGCAGAATCGCCATAAAACCGAGGCGGGCTTTCCCACTGTCAAATCCTTATTCAAGGCTTCACGCTTCCTTTTGTATCGCATTGGAGGAAAGGAGCGGCCCTTTCCCCCGTCCATTATACATTTTTATGGGGTCCTTGAAAATGGCGGGATTGGCCGCTATCCAGCCAAAGCGCGAAAACCGCTCCCCGGAAAGGGGAGCGGCTTCGGTTACAAAGGGAAACAGACGGAATCAGAATTTCAGCATGTAGGTGCTCACGTAGCCCTTTTGTCCGTTGATTTCCACCTTGCTCCACAATTCGCCCTTTTCCAGCACAGTCACCACCGTGCCCACGGGATACGCCTTGATCACCTTGGTTTTCATGCCGGGAGCCTGGCGGAAGTTCACCACGCGGCCGCCGTTGATGTTCTTTAATGTAGCGTACACGGCGGGATGAGCAGGCTGGACGGCAGATTGTCCGCTGGTGAGATAGGCGCTGGACATGTATCCGCATACCTGTCCCACCTGGACCCTATGCCATGCGTCGCCCGCCTGGATCACGTTCACGGCGGTGTTCACCGGGAAGGACGTGATGATCCGGGAAGACACGCTGGGGCCTTCCCGCAGGTTCAGGCCGATGCCGGTATTGGTGCGCACGTACAGGGTCGTTCCATTCAGGCCAAAGTCCAGGTATTTGTTCATCATATACCCCATTTGGCCGTTCACCCTCACCTGGCTCCAGGTATCCCCTTTTTTCAGCACCTCGATCCAGGTGCCGGTGGCGTACTGGCCCAGCACCTTGGCCTCAAGGGAGGCTGTCTGGCGCAGGTTCAGCCCGCCGCCTCTGACGGTGGCAAATTCGCTGGCCATGCCCGCGGCAGGCGCGGCAAGGCACAGCGCTCCGGCTAGCGCGGCGCTCAGGATACGATGGGATTTCCGATTGCTCATGAGAATTCCTCCTTCGGTAATTGATGTATCGGCCTTGGCCGTACACCACAAGGACGGATGGAAGCGGCGGTTTTATCCCCCGGATTCCTGCCATTATTTGGACGCGCCAGGCGTATTTTCCAAGGTTTACCAGTACCTCAACAGCTGCTTTCCAGGAAAACCGCTTCCAGCCATCAAACGAAAGAAGGGCAGCGAATCTTCCCATGGAAATAAATACCTGATCAAGCAGGATCGTTCAAAGTTCCAAGCTGATCGTGATAGCACAAAAGAGCGCCGATGGCGGAAGACAATTTGCCTTAGAACTTGGAACTGAGAACTTTGAACTTGAACTGAGAACTTTTCACTCCACTTGACGAAATAAAAAAAAGATATATACTAAATTATGAAATGGATGCCTTATCCATTCACCACGACCTGCTGACTGCTCAGCGGATACGGAACCGGAGGGAACGACATGTTTGGAAGACGCGCTGACGGACGGCTGCTCAGGGAAATCGATCCCATCATCGCCCTGACGCCTTATCTGATGCCCATGCGCTGCGACGCGCAGGTGTTTTCAAACTATAAACTGGACTATGAAAAGATGGCCCGTTACATCGTGGACCAGGGGAACAAGGGCCACAAGCTGACCTTCATGCAGCTGATCTTCGCCGCCTATGTGCGGTCGGTATCCCAGGTGCCGCAGATCAACCGCTTCGTGGTGAACAAGCGGCTCTACGCCCGCACCCAGCTCACCATTTCCTTTGTTTTGCTCAAGGATACAGGGGACCCGGACAAGATCGAGGAAAACACGGTGAAATGCTATTTCGATCCCCGGGACACTATTTACGACGTGGCAGCCCGGGGGGACAAGGCCATCGAGGAAAACCGCCATGAGGAAGCGGACAACTCCACCATGAAGGTGGCCAAGCTGCTGCTCAACCCCCTCCTGGCAAACATCGTGGTGTTCCTGGCCCGGACGCTGGACCGCTACGGCATCATGCCCAAATATATCCTGGACGCCTCTCCCTTCCACACCTCCATGTTCTTCACCCAGATGGCTTCCATCGGCATGCCCGCCGTGAACCATCATATCTATAATTTCGGCACCACGTCCCTGTTCGTTTCCATGGGCTCCATCCAGCGGGAAACCATCGTGGGGGCTGACGGGAAGGTGACCCGCAAGCGCTGGCTGCCCGTTGGCTTTACCGCAGACGAACGCATCTGCGCCGGTGCGGAATGGGCCAAGCTGGTGGACCGGATGATGCACTACGTGGCTCATCCGGAAGAATTGGAAACGCCCCCGGAAACAGTGTATTTCGAGGAAAACAACGAATATTCCATTCCCGACTATATCGTGAAAAGCCAGGAAAAAGCCGCCGCCAGGCAAGTGGCGGGATGAGATGGGCAGTTTTAAGTTCTAAGTTCCAAGTTCTAAGCTATCAGATCAAAGCATTAAGAACGGCAGCACCGTTTTTGTTTGAAAGCAAAAAAGAAACGATCCTGTGTCATTCTGACGGCTGAGCAAGCCGGAAGAATTTCCCTGACCGTTTCTTTTTTCTTTTGGCTTTATCCCTGATTGGATGTTGGGTCAAAATAGGCTTAGAACTTGGAACTTAAAACTGGCTCAATATAAAAGTTTGTGGGGGAACCCGCTCTTTGGATGCCAAAGAGCGGGTTCCCCCACACCCCAGAGAAAGCAATAAAGGAATCAGTAAATGCGTTCTTCCTTTTGGTTTATTCCGGAACAGAATAATAGGAATATATTGGAATTCCACACAAGATTTTGTATTGAATTGTTAAACTTAGAGCTTCGAGCTTACTCCTTCTCAGCCGTTTGTTCACCGGCTTCTTCATCTTCGTCGTCCTCGTCATCGTCTTCTTCCTTGGCCAGGCCGCGGTTGATTTCCACGCCCTCCATATGAGAATTGATGAACTTGTCAAATACGCCGTTGGTAAAGCTGGCGTACACGAACCGGGCCATGGCGAAGCCGATCAGCACATACCAGGCGCCCAGCACCAGCAGAGCGATCAGGGAGCCGGTGAACAGGAAAACCGTGCCGCAGATGATGGTGGGAATGAGCATCACCAGCCGGATGCCTACCGTCTGGGGCAGGCGGCCCACAGCCATGATGATGCTGTTTTTGATCAGCTGAGGGAAGGTGACCTTATAGGTGACCATCATGGGATACATGAAGGTGACCCCCAGCATCCACACGATGCCCACCACCACGATCAGCATTTGAGGCACCATGAAGAGCACGCTCCGGGCCGCCTGCTGGCCATAGAACTGATAGCCCACATACAGGATGATGGGCACCACGCTGGTGATAGCGGACACGCCCAGGCCCTGCTTCCAGTTTTCCTTCACGGCGTCCTTAAAATCCGCCCAGATGAAGGCGTGCTCGTCCCGGCTCCAGTTCCTTGTCACATAGGCCACGCCCGCCTGCACCGGGCCCGTGATGGCGATGCAGGGAATGCACCACAGGCAGAAGGTGGACATCAGGCCCTTCACCATTTCCACCATGGCCTGATCCAGATCCAGCTTGGACAGGGCCTCGATGGTTTCCTCGGCCAGCTCGCCCATATCGCCGGTCTGCAAGTACATATCGTATTGGCTGCGGATCATGAGCATATTAAAAAAGGGGGTCACACAATAGCCGATCAGGATGAGCATGGGCAGCCACACCGCCACCGTCATCAGGTTCAGCCGGCACAGAGAGGCGAACCGCACCCGCAGCATTTCCCAAAACAGTTCCCATCGGTTCTTGGGCAAATCCTCCTTCCTGAAATCGCCCTTCCCGCTTTTTCCATAATAAAAGCTGTTCATCATTTTCCCAAACATGAAAGTGATCCTCCATATCCAGTTCGTATTTCCCGCTTGCCGGAACAAACGGCCTTCGCCGGTTTCCGCGCGTTTTACCCATTATACTATATTTTTCGCCGCTTGAAAACCGGGGAAAGGAAAAAAGTTTTCCAAAGAGAACATCCTCCCATAAAAAGATATGGAAAACACATAAAAAGGGAGAAACCATGTTGGCTTCTCCCGCTGATTCTTACTGCTTCACAAACGCTTCGATGGCCCGGCGGGCAAAATCGCCGGTGCCTTCGCCGCCCGCACTGTCGATGTTCCGGGTCATATCGCCGCCGGAGGCGTACATCTGCCCCAAAGACAAAAGGATTTGTCCGGTGCAGGGATAGAAATGCGCGGTGATGTATTCCTGTAATTCCTGAATCAACCCCTGCACCTCCGTCCCCGCTGGGTCTCCCTGGCGGATTTGACCCAGGCGGCGGAAAATATCCATCATGCCTCCCCCCAGGGCCTGCCGGTCTCCGTCGGTGCGGTTTTTATCCTTTTTCTCAAATTCCTGATACGCTTTCGTGTTCCCCCAGCGCGCCTTGGCCTCCTGTTTATATTGATCCATGTCCTTGGTATCGAATGCCTGAAAACTCATTTCTTTTTCTCCTCCTGCTTTGATCTCCCTGGCCAGGGCGATCAGATTGTCCAGGTGCTGCCGCTTCAATTCCAGCAGCCTGATTTGATCCTCCAGCGCCTGCTGCCGGTCAAAGGACGGACTGCTCATGATCTCCCGGATTTCCTTGAGGGGAAACTCCAAAGATCGAAAAAGCAGAATCTGCTGCAGCCGCTCCAGGGCCTTGCCGTCATACAGCCTGTAACCTGCCTCCGTGCGCCTTGCGGGCAGCAGCCCGATTTCATCATAGTACTGCAAGGTCCGAATGCTGACCCCCGACAAAGCGCTCACTTCATGCACCGTTTTCATCCTCCGCCCTCCTTTCTTCTTTAGTATAAGGCATCACGTAACGTGAGAGTCAAGGGGTTTAGAAAAAAAGAAAGTATAAGTTCAGCCGCAATCATTTAAAGGGCACTTTAAGCGAATAGGCAATAGGCATTCGGCAATAGAGGATAGAATGCAGTGTACACAATTCAGGGCGCGGAGAATATAACGCACAAAAGGAACGAATGCAGACGTGGAAAAACTAAAAAATCTGATATATGAACTGTTCACGCTCTCGTTCTATTTCCTATTGCCTGTTGCCTGGTGATTGAAAGCGTTCTGGATACGCATGAACAGTTACAAAAGACAAAAGAAAAAAGAGAGCGCGCCGCGTTCGACCCGCCCTCCGGGATTGGCAGGAACAGCCGGACGGCGCAGAAAAAACGCGGCGGCGCTCCCCCTCCCCTGTCAGGATGCCCCGAAGCGGGGCAAACGATACGAAAAAACGCCGGGAGCTCAAAACTCCCAGCGCTGCTTTCAAGCATCAAGTTTTACGCGCCCAGGTTGGCCTGAACGGAGGCGATTTCCTCTTCGGTCATGCCGATGCCCAGCAGATAATTGACAGCGGCCTGCTGCAGATCGCCTTCAAAGATGGATTCCATGCCGAAGGCGGTGGCCAGGCTCTTTTGAATATTGGCCTTGGCGATCACGTCGTACTGCTCGGTGCCGGGCTGCACGCCGTAATAGTTATAGTAAGTGACCATGTAATCGGCGGTGATTTCCTCAGCGGAGGCGCCCATCAGCGCTTCCAGCACGGCGCTGGTAAAACCGGCGCGGTCCTTGCCCTCGTTGCAGTGCACCAGGTAGGGGGCTTCGTTGGCGGCGATGAAGCGCAGGCCGTCGGCCAGACCGGCCTTGAAATCATCGGCGGCAAAGTCCACGCCCAGGTTCAGGCAGATGATGTTCTGCTTGGAATAATAGGTATCGGCAAAGCCTTCCCGGGCCTTCATGGTTTCCTCGTTGTCCGCCAGGTTGATGAAGGTGCGCACGCCCGCGTCGGCGGCGGCGGCGTCCGCTTCCAGATTCCGGTTGATTTCAGGGTTCACGGGAGAAGAGGAGCGGTACAGCTTGCCTTCGCCCACGCCGGTGGTGGCGATCACGCGGAAGTTGGCGTATTCCATGTCTGTCAGATCGGGATAGTCTTCCCGCTTTTCGCTGCGCACCAGCTGATGCATGGTCCATTCATCGTAGTAGCCGCCCTTTTCCTTCATGGCGAAGGCCACGGGCACAGGCTCGTCCACCTTGTAGTGCCACAGGTAGCCGGGATCGGCTTCGATCTTTTCCTTTTCGGCGATCAGGGCGGTGGTGGCCAGGTCGCCCATGTTGATGGCCAGGAGCACGTAATCCTCGTTGGTTTCCGGCTTGATCACCACGCGGCAGATCATGCTGCCCTGATCCACATCGGAAAAGTTGGTGCCCACGGGCATGTCAAATTCCTGACCGTTCATGGTCACGGTAACCACGTCGCCATAGGCGTAGCCCTGGGCCAGGAAATCTGTGCCGGTGATGGACAGCACGATATTGCCGTACTTCTGGATTTCGGTCACAGTGACGGGCGCGCTTTCGCCAAGCACGGGCACGGCGCACAGCAGCAGGCACAAGGCCAGGAGCAGAGATACCAGTTTCTTCATACGGGAAACCCTCCATTCTGATCGTATTGTTTCTTCATTAATATGATAATGCAAACATTCTTTTTCCGCAAGGGGCAGGCAGGGAAAATCCAAAAGAAATTTTCATCAAAGAACCATTCCATTTTTTCCCTGCTTATCCTCAGGCCCAAAAAGCCATAATTGAAAGATCAGGGAATCTATGTTACAATGAATTTGTTGTTTTCTGGAAGCACAAGCAGGGAGGAAACGGGGATGGGGGCAAGCGTGTTTAGGCGGCTGCTTTCGCCTGAATATCTGGTAAAGCCGGAGCACCGACTGGGAGAACTGCCAGACGGGAAAAATGCCTATCGGGACGTAATGCATATCGCGCTGCCCTCCATCATTGAAATGGTGCTCATGAGCCTGATCGGCTCAGTGGACACCATGATGGTGGGCAATGAACTGGGGGCGGAGGCCCTGTCCTCCGTGGGTCTGCCCACACAGCCCCGAATGCTGCTGCTGAGCCTGTTCTTTGCGCTGAACGTGGGCGTGACCGCCATTGTGGCCCGGCGAAAGGGCGAAGAAAGACAGGAGGCCGCCAATGCCACCCTGCGAAACGCTCTGATGCTGGCGGCGGGGCTGTCGGTTCTCCTCATGGGGATCGCGGTGATCTTTGCAGAGCCGCTCATGCGTCTGGCGGGAGGCGACACCGCGGAAAGCGAAAAGGTGTTCACCGACGCAGTGGATTACTTCCGCATCATGACCTACGCCCTGCCGCTGAACGCCCTGTCCATGTGCGTCTGCGCCGCCCAGCGGGGCATCGGCAAAACCCGCATTACCATGTGGGTCAACTTGGTCAGCAACCTGATCAATGTGTTTTTTAACTATTGCCTCATCGGCGGCCATCTGGGCTTTCCCCGGATGGAGGTGAGGGGCGCGGCGCTGGCCTCCGCCATCGGCATGGGGGCGGGGTTCGTCCTGGCCATGGCCACGGTGCTGATGACGGGAAAAAGGAAAGGATACCTGCATCTGTCCCTGCACGATTCCTGGCGCTTCGACCGGGACAGCCTGCAGTCCATCTTGAAGGTGGGCGGCAACGCGGCGGTGGAACAGTTCGGCATCCGTTTTGGCTTTTTCGTGTACGCCCGGATTCTGTTTTCCCTGGGCACCGCCATGTACGCCGCCAACCAGATCTGCATGCAATTGCTCAGCATCACTTTCACCTTCGGCGACGGCCTTGGCGTGGCGGCCACCTCCCTGGTGGGCCAGAACCTGGGGAAAAAACGGGCGGATCTTTCCATGCTCTATGGGAAAATCTGCCAGCGTTTCGCCGCGATGATTTCCCTTGTGCTGGGGGTGCTGATCGTTTCTTTCCGGTATCAGATCGCCGGATGGTTCATCGGGGAAAACACCCTGAACGCGGATCAGGTGGTCTGGCACGCGGCCCAGACCATGCTGGTGCTGGCCGCCATCCAGCCCTTCCAAACCAGCAGCGTGGTGCTGTCCGGCTCCCTGCGGGGAGCGGGGGACAACCTGTACGTGGCCCTGATCGCCACCGTCTGCGTGTCCGTGGTGCGCCCCCTGATGGCGGTGATCGCCGTGTATGTGCTGCATCTGGAATTGATGGGCACCTGGATTTTCGGTTTATCTGAAATCGTGCTGCGGTTCGCCTTCTTTTATCCCCGCTTTGCCAGCGGCAAATGGAAGGATAAGAAGGTGTGAGGGGGGAGTTCCAAGTCCAAAGTTCTAAGTTTACAGTTCAAAGCAGGAAAGGTGACGCGCAGCGCCGGAGGCTGCCTCCCCTATCAGGGGAGGTGGCGTGGAGCGCCGGAGGGGTTATCCCCGGTTTCGCAGAGAAAACCGGCTGCGGCTGAGCACGACAGAACAGAAAAAACACTTGCGGTTCGCCGCCGGATTTGATATATTTAATTTTGTGACGCTGATACAAGGAGGCGATAGATTGATGAAAAAACTGTTTTATGGCTTGTTTTTTGCGCTGCTGCTGTGCTCCCTGACGGTGAGCGGCCTGGCGGAGGTCACCGTTCATCTGAACGAAACGCCCCCGGCGGACTGGCAGGAACGGGATCTGCTGCGCCTGATCGTATTTAAAACCACCCCCACCGACGCCATGCTGCTGGAATGCGGCGGAGAAAGCATGATGGTGGACGGCGGCACCCGCAAATTCGCCCGAGTGCTGGAAACGGCGCTGAAAGAGCTGGGCTATGGGGATACCGAAGACGGTCACGTGCATATGCCCCTGGTGTTCAACACCCATCCCCACGACGATCACTTGCAGGGCGTGTGGCAGATGGTGCGCAACGGGATGACCGTGGGCCTGTTCATGACCAGCTTCCCTTCCGACTACCGCAACGACATGCAGCAGCAGGCCCTGCGGGAATTCGCGGCCCATCAGATTCCCGCCCGCTTTTTGCAGCAAAACGAGGAAATGACCCTGGGCGGGGCCAGCCTGCGCTTTTTCTGGTGGGCGGACGGCCACGACCCCAATGAGCTGAGCTGCTTCCTGCGGATCGGATACGGCAACACCAGCATCCTGCTCACCGGCGACGCGGTGGGCCTGTCCCAGCGGGGCGTGCTGGATCAGGTGCCCGCCGAATGGCTCCAGGCGGATGTTTTAAAAGCGCCCCACCACGCCTATACCATCATGGTTAAGGAATTTCTGGACGCGGTGAACCCTAAATTCGTGTTCGCCACCAACACCCTCTATTACGCCCAGACCACCGCCGACCAGGTGGAGCGCCGGGGCATCCAATTCACCACCAATACCGGGGGCCGGCTGGTGCTGGAAACAGACGGAAACGAATGGTATATCACCCAGCTCAAAGGCGTGATCTGATCCCCCTGCAGCGCTTCTCCTTGCGGGAAGCGCTGTTTCAGTTTTCAGCTTGAAGAATACAGCGTTCAGAGAATACCGCCAGCAGCAGGGAGCGTAAAGGGGCTGCGAAAAACAAATTCAGCTGCAACTCTGAACGCTCTTCGATGAAACAAGATTTCTCTTATGCCGCCCAGAATCACCCTTTTTTCCTTTCGGCATAGCCTGAAAGAAGAAAGAAGGTGGAAACCGTGGAAGGATTTCAGGTGATGGGCGGCGAAAAAATAAAGGGGGAGGCCAAGGCGCAGCGGGCAAAAAACGCGGTGCTTCCCATTTTGGCAGCGGCGCTGCTGGCGGATGGGGATACCGTGATCCGTCAATGCCCCGATATCCGGGACGCCCACGCCATGGCGGAGATACTGCAAAAGTTAGGCTGCGCCTGCGTTTACGCGGACGGCGAAATGCGCATCAGCAGCCAAGGGCTGAAAAACTGGGTCATGCCGGATGATTTGTCCAAGCAGATCCGGTCCTCCATTTTTTTGCTGGGCCCCATTTTGGGGCGGCTGCGGCGGGCCACCGTCACCTATCCCGGGGGCTGCGAAATCGGGCTGCGGCCCATCGACCTGCATTTGAAGGGGCTCAAGGCCCTGGGCGTGAAGATTCTGGAGGAGGGCGGCGTGATCCGCTGCGACGGCGGAAGCATGCGGGCCGGGGACGTATATTTTGATTATCCCAGCGTAGGGGCCACGGAGAACGTGATCATGGCCGCCGCCCTGCTGCCCGGCCTGACCACCGTGCATAACGCCGCCCGGGAGCCTGAAATCGTGGATTTGCAGGATTTTATCAACGCCATGGGCGGCCGTGTTCGGGGAGCGGGCACACAGGTCATTGAAATCGAAGGGGTCAACGCCCTGCGCGGCTGCGTCTATACGCCCATTCCGGACCGGATCGCCGCGGGCACGCTGCTGTGCGCCGCCGCGGTGACGGGCGGGGAAATTTGCCTAAGGGGCGTGCATCCCTGGGATTTGATTCCCGTGTGCGATAAGCTCCGGGAAATGGGATGCCGTATTCACGAGGAAAAAGAGAAAATTGCCCTGTGGGCGCCCCGGCGGCTCAAGGCTTTTTCCCGGCTGCAAACCCAGCCCCACCCCGGCTTCCCTACCGATATGCAGGCCCAGATGCTGGCCGTTTCCTGCGTGGCGGAGGGCACATCGGTGATCGTGGAAAACGTGTTTGAAAACCGGCTTTCCCACGTGGCGGACCTGTGCCGTATGGGCGCGGATATCCGGGTCAATGGCTGCACCGCCGTGGTGCAGGGCGTGGAAAAGCTGAACGGCGCAAAAGTCGCCGCCCGGGACCTTCGGGGCGGCGCGGCGCTGGTGCTGGCCGCCCTGGCCGCCCAGGGGGAAACGCTGGTGGAGCGGGCCGCCCTCATCGACCGGGGCTATGACCACCTGGAACGTACCCTTTCTTTTCTGGGCGCGCGTATTCTGCGGGTCAAACTTTTATAAAGTTAGGAGTGAGGAGTGAGGAGTTGAAAATTGTCTTCCTATGGCGCGAAGCGCCAACTCTTAACTCCTCACTCCTCACTCCTCACTCCTAACTTATCACTATTGCCTTTACCCTGATTTCCTAAAAAAGGAGAACGCCTATGTCTCAGCCGATCCCCCCCGAATATCCTCCCATGAACGCGTATCCGCCGCCCGCCCAGCAGCCCCTCCCCCGCCGGACGGGGGCCATGACGGTGCTGGCCATGGTGGTGCTACTGCTGGCCATTGCGATCATCATCAATGAAAGCGTGCTGAAAATCCGCAATATCGCCGTGGTGGGCAATCAGCGGTTTTCCTTTCAGCAGGTGGTGGAGGCCGCGGGGCTGGGCCAGTCCGTCAGTTATTTTTCTGTGACGGAGGAAAAAATCGCCAGCAGCCTGCGTTCCAACCGCTACCTGATCTTCCAGGGGATGGAAAAGGAATTTCCCAACCGGCTCACCCTGTATGTCCGCGAGCGCACCCCCGCCGCCCGGCTCCAGGAAATGAGCGCGGATTACGTGCTGGATCAGGAAGGCATGGTGCTGGAGCAAAAGGGCCTCACCGTGGAGGAGATCGATCCGGGGCTGATGGTGATTACGGGCCTGAAAATCAAGGACGTGCAGGTGGGTCAGATCATGACGCTCACCTCCCTCAAGCAATTGGAAGCCTATCGGGCGGTGCTCAGCGAAGTCCTGCTTCAGGGCATCGGCGGAGAGCTGGCTGAATTGAACCTGACCGATCCGGATAACCTATATCTGACCTATGCGGACGGCTATACCGCCCATCTGGGCGGGCCGGACCAGCTTCGCGCCAAGATCGGCACCGTCCGGGCCGTGGTTTCGTATCTGCGCCAGGAAGGAAAAGAAGGCGGAATGCTGGAAGCGAACATCCCCGGGGAGATCATTTATTCTCCAGCATCTCCGTAAAAATGGAAAAAAGGATGTGAAATCGAAATTTTTTTAAATTTTGATTGGCTTTTTTTCAATTTTGGCTTGCCAAATTATCACAAAAAGGTTACAATAGAGTGACCGAAGTGGGTTTCTTTCGCTTTCGGCTTTTTTCCAGCCGGGCAGCGATTTACGCCCGGACCATGAACAGGGGATGATGGATGAATGAAAACCACAGTTGCCACAATGGATTTTGGCACCAGCAAAATTGTGGCGCTGATCGCGGAAACCAGCGGCCGGCAGCGCTGTGATATCATCGGCGCGGGCACAGCCGGCTACGATGGATATATGGACAGGCATTGGAACGCCCCCGATCAGCTCAACAGCGCCATTGAAGAAGCCATCCGCACGGCGGAAGAGCAAAGCCACACCCGCGTGCGGGAAATCTACGTGGGCGTGCCCGGGGACTTTTCCCAGGTGCGCACGGTGGAAGTGAAGGTGGAGCTTCAGGGCGCTGATCCCCGCGTGACGGAAAAAAGCCTGAATGATCTGTTTGAAAAAGCCGTGGCCCAGTTGGGGGAAATTCGGGGAAGCATTATTCACCGCAGCCCCGCCTGGTTTATGGTGGATGACGGGAAAAAGACCCTGGAGCCCATGGACCTGCGGGGTTATGAGCTGCGGGCCTGCATTTCCTTTGTGATCGCCGACCAGATTTTCCTGGAGGATGTGCAGGAGCGCTTCCGGGCCCTGAACATCACCGTGGCGGGCTGCCTGAGCACGCCGGTGGGACAGGCCATGCTGTTCCTGACGGAGGACGAAAGGGATCGGGGCGCCGTGCTGGTGGACGTGGGCTATCTGACCACCGAAGTGATGGTGGTGCAGGGCGACGCCATTATCAGCCTGACCAACATTCCCATGGGCGGCGGCCATATCGCGGCCGACCTGGCCTACGGCCTGGAAGTGTCCCTGGATTCCGCGGAGCAGATCAAGCGCGCTTACGTGTACGGCCTGTCTGCCGGGCAATCCACCTTTGAGGGCACGGACCCCGCCGGAAAGGCGAAAACCTTTACGAGAGAAGAAGTGGAACAGGTGCTGGAGCCCCGGGCCGAGGAAATCTGCGAGGCCGTCCGGGACGCCATCGTGGCCTCCGGCGCGAAGCTGGGCCAATGGTCGCCTGTCTATCTGACCGGCGGCGGCATCGCCATCAACCGGGGCGGCCGGGAATTTATGGCCGCCAAGCTGAACAAAACCGTGCGGGATCTGCCCCGCCGGGCGGTGAAGCTGTCCGGGCCCGCGTTTTCCAGCTCCCTGGGCTTGCTGGATCTGCTCATTGACACCACCAGCTCCGTTCGCGCCGCCACCGGGATCGGCGGGTTCTTCCGCAGCTTATTCGGCGGCTGACGCTGCCGCTTGCCAGATTCAAACATAGGGGGATCATATCATGCCTTTTGAAGTACAAGTAGAACAGCCATCCTTCGCTTCCATTAAAGTGGTGGGGTGCGGCGGCGGCGGCACCAACGCCGTGAACCGCATGGTGGAATCCAATCTGCGCGGCGTGCAGTTCATTGCCATCAATACGGACCGTCAGGCGCTGAGCCTGTCCCAGGCCGACGTGAAAATCCAGATCGGCGAAAAGCTGACCAAGGGGCTGGGCGCCGGCGCGGTGCCCGAAGTAGGCCGCCGGGCGGCGGAGGAAAGCCGGGAAGAAATCGCCCAGGCCCTCAAGGGGGCCGACCTGGTGTTCGTTACCGCCGGTATGGGCGGCGGCACCGGCACGGGCGCTGCGCCCATCGTGGCCGAAATTGCCCGGGAAATGAACTGCCTCACCATCGCCGTGGTGACCAAGCCCTTCGCCTTTGAAGGCAAGCAGCGCATGAAGAACGCTGAAATGGGCATCAACGATTTAAAGCAGTCCGTGGACACCCTGGTGGTGATCCCCAACGACAGGCTGCTGCAGGTGGTCAGCAAAGGCACCACCATGCTGGAAGCCTTCCAGATCGCCGACGACGTGCTGCGCCAGGGCATTCAGGGAATCTCCGACCTGATCGCCGTGCCCGCCATGATCAATTTGGACTTTGCGGACGTAAAGACCATCATGGAATCCGGCGGCATGGCTCATATGGGCATCGGCACCGGCAAGGGCGAAACCCGCCTGGTGGACGCCGCCAACAAGGCCATTTCCAGCCCCCTGCTGGAAACCAAGATCGACGGGGCCCGGGCTGTGCTGATCAATGTGACTGGCGGGCCTGACATGAGCATCATGGAAATCAATGAGGCCGCCAACCTGGTCATGGAATCCGCCGACAGCGAAGCCAACATCATCTTTGGCGCGGGCATCGACGAAACCCTCAAGGACGAGGTGCGCATCACCGTGATTGCCACCGGCTTTGAAAAGACGCCCTTCCCCACCCGGGAAAAGAAAAAGAACCGGGCCGCCACCCCCTATGGCGCGGCGGTGCCCTCCTATAATCCTTATGAGAGCCGTCCCCGGGCGGATCTGCACGGCGATGCCCAGCAGGGTTTTGACGCCCCCGCTCCCGCCACCTATGAAGGCGACAGCTCCTTCTTCCCCGGCGGCGCCCGGCCCCTGGCTGCTCCCACTTCCGCCTTCGGCGTGACCGGCGCTCCCTATGCGCCTCAGCAGCCCTATGTGCCCCAGTACGCGCCCCAGACCCAGCAGCCCATGCAGCCCTATCCGCAGCAGGGCGGCTATCAGGCCCCTGCCCAGCCCGCGGCCAACGCCAAGGACGATTTGGGCGTGCCTGCGTTCCTGCGCAGGAAATAAGCGCGTCCTTTCTTCTCACCAATTCTTTCTTCGCCGTCCGCTCTTTTCTGGGCGAACGGCGTTTTTCATGAACGTGGGAGGACATCCATGAAAAAATGCAGTATCCTGTTCCTCTGCCTCCTTCTGTGCTGTGCCCCCTTTTCCGCCCGGATGGAGGAAGCCGAAGAAATCGTACTGAGCGAAGCGTACCGCATGATGGTGGGCCGCGTCAGCTTCACCTTTCCCGCCCCCCCGGATCTGATCCTGGAGGAGGACCGCACTATGGAGGAAGCGCTGGACAAAGGCGCTCCCTATGCCGCGTGGACCGATAAAAAACAGCTGACCGGGCAAACTGACGATCAGGCGGAATTCCGGGTGCATATCCTGAATGCGGCTCCCCTCTTATCCTGGCTGCGGGAAACCCACCCGGGCGAAGCTGAACAGCAGTATCAGCTGTACGCCCTGATGAACCTGATCCAATACTTTTCCAGCCTGCTGGAGGGCGTCATTACCGACGCTCCGGCCATGGGCCTGACCGGGCCCCAGGAGGCCCCCCTGCCTGTGATGATGTTTGCTTACCGCAACACCCGCTCCTCCATCTGGCACTACGGCAAGGCGATGATGGACGGGGAAACCGCGGTGATCATGATGGCCCGGGAAGCGCCGGAAACCGTGGCGGTGATCAAGGATATGCGGGTGGTCACTCAAGCGGAGCGGGATGCTTACGACGCCCGGCAGCCCCAGACCGTGCGCATTCGCCGCATGGACATCACCTTCCCCGTGCCCCCCATCATTCAGGGCACCGTGGGCCATGAAGCCCAGCAGGTGCTTTGCCCGGACGGAACGCTGCTGACGGCGGATTTTCTGGAAATGCCGGATTGGATGTTCCCCGAGGGAGAAAGCCAGGGCTTCAATATCAAACGGTTCGTTGAAAAAACGGCGGAAAATTATAAAGAAAACGACGTGATCACCGACTACGAAATCAAGAAAGAAGCCGAGGGAATATACGGCTTCCGGGCCACCTGCCAGCTGAAGGTGCTGGTGAACGGCATGGTGCCGGTACGGGATATCATGCGCTGCTTTGTCACCCCCAACGGCATCTATACCGTCACCGCCAACGACACTGACACAGGCCGCGCCTTCCTGGATTCTATCCAGTTTGTTTCCAAGAGCGAGGAAGCCCCGCCCCTGAACCAGCGGGAGGAAACGGACACAGAAGAATATCCGGATGATGAAGGCCCCTCTGCTTTTGAAGTGGTGCTGACCGATTTGTTTTAGCTTTCCACATCGGGATGGGAAACCGTCCCGTTTTTTGATTGTATCGGTTTGCTCCTTCTTCCCCCGGCATTTGCATTTTCCCATGAGCTGTGATAGAATGATTGGGAATTATTATTCTGCAACAGAAGGGACTGAATGCCCATGCGTGCGAACCGAGGCGGACATTTTGCCCTGCGGCTGACAGCCGGCGTGCTGCTTTTTCTGGGCCTGGCGGCGGCAGTGTGCGGCCTGATCGGGGCATGCCAGAGCGGGTACTATGCGAAAAGGGCCCTGATGCCTGAAAACGAATGGCTGGAATATGTGACCGGCCAACGGACGCCCCAGCCTCTGGAGCCCGAGGATTATAAAGGAAAAAATCTGAACGCCGCCGGACGGGCCAAAAACAGGATGACCCGGCTGCTTGGAGAGCTTTCCGATTTTGAACGTTTCACCATGCCGCGCCAGGCTGTGCTGCTGGGCGCAGGCGGAGGTCTGGTTTTGATTGCCGTGATCCTGCTTTTTTTCAGCGGCAGCGTGGCGCTTGGGATCGGCCTGGGGCTGGGGCTCCTGTCCCTTGCGCTGTTTGGCCCCATCCTGTACTTTGTTTGGTCAACTGCGGGCAAGGGGAGCGGCGGCCTGGCGCAGTCCTATGAATTCAAGGCCATGTTTCATTCCCTGCTGCTGGCGGGCTGTGTCACCGTTGTTTCCTCCGCAATCGCCCTGGGAATGCGGCGCTGCTTCGCGGTGCATCAAATGCCGGGCGGGGCGGTGGTCCGGGGGCTGCTGCTGCTGTCCTGCGCAAGCGGAACCTTTCTCCACGCTTATGGCTGGCGCTTGCTGCTGCCCGGCCTGACGGGATTCCTGGGCTGCGTGCTGGCCCTGTCCCTGCCCCTGTCCGGCCTGCTTTTCCTGGTGATCCGGAGCCCGAAGGGCGTTTCTCCCGACAGCGGGCCCCTGGCCGTGCCCGGCTTCAAACTGGGCGCTGTGCTGGTTTTTTCGTTGGCGTTTACCGATTTCAGCGTTCCCAGGCTGCTGGGCGGGAGCTTTACCACACTGCCCGTGCTGATTTATGAGCAGGCCGTCCAGGGTTCCCGTGGGGTCTTTCAGGGGGCTTCCCTGCTTTCCCTGATCATATCCACTTTCCTTTTCGCGGTCTGTGTCGTGATCAACCGCCGGGAGCCCTTTACCCTGTCCCGGAAAAATGAATTGAACCGGGCGGAGGCGGGCTGCGGCAGCGCCGTGTCCTGGATCTTCTGCTTTGGCATATCCGCTCTTTCCGTGCTGCCCCTGGGCATGACGGCGGCCCAGGCGTTTATTCATGAAGGCGCGTTTGGGCTTCACAATTTTGCCGGACAGGCTTTGGACGTTTGGCTTTCTCCTTCCCTTTGGAACAGCCTGCTGGCCGCGGGGATCGTGGGCTGCGTCTGCTGGCTGCTGGGCTGGGGCATCAGCAAACTGTGGATGAATCATCCCCGCTTGGATGCCGGAACGCTGAAAAACGGCAGCCTGTATCCTGTTTTCGTCCAGGCTCCGGCGCTCAGCGCCGCGCTGCTGCTGGCTCTGGGCAATCGGCCCTTCATGCTGTATGGGGGCGTGGCTTTGCCCCTGCTGGCGGAAACGCTGCTGTTTCTGCCCTTGCCCGTCTATTTGGGCGGGGTACACGGAAAAGCCAATGGCTCCGCTCTCCGGGGGGCGGCGGCCGGAGCGGTGCTGGCCTGCGTTGGCATGCTGAACGAGCTGGTCTGCGCAAAGCTCCTCCTGCCGGAGGGAGAGAATACCCTGGCCACTGAGATTTACCGCAACATCATGCTTGGCCGGGAGGATTTGGCGGGAATCTCCTTCCTGCCGCTGCTGGCGCTGACCGTGGCGCTGCTGGCCGTTTTCTCAGCGCTGAACCGGGCCGGGAACGATTTGGAAAAATGAGCAGGTTCGCTCCTGCATGCATTTCATCCTATCAACTACGGAGAAGGAAGCATCGTCCTTCTCCGTTTTTCATTCCCTATTTTTAAAGGATTGGCTTTATATTGTGGTGAATGATTCCCATTTTTATATATTTTAATGCTGTTTTTTAAAATATCATTCCCATAAATGAAGGACCAGTTCCCATTTCCTGATGAATTCCCCGGACCCGGCAACCCAAACTTGCATTCCCCGGCGGATTGAAGTATAATAGAAAGGCTGTACAGGCATTTTAAGTAATGAAGCAAAGGGGAACAGAAGCCATGAAACTGGGCGTGGTCGGACTTCCGAACGTAGGGAAAAGCACTTTATTCAACGCCATCACCGGGGCGGGAGCCCAGGCGGCCAATTATCCATTCTGCACCATCGAGCCCAACGCGGGCATCGTGGCGGTGCCGGACAGCCGGCTCACCGCTTTGGCGGAAATGTATCACCCCAAAAAGGTGACCCCCGCCACCGTGGAATTTGTAGACATCGCGGGCCTGGTGAAGGGCGCCAGCAAGGGCGAAGGCCTGGGTAATAAATTCCTGTCCCACATCCGGGAATGCGAGGCCATCGTGCATGTGGTGCGCTGCTTTGAGGATGAAAACATCATCCATGTGGACGGCAGCGTGAACCCCGCCCGGGACATTGAAACCATTAACCTGGAACTGATTTTCGCCGATATGGAAACCGTGGCCAAGCGGGAGGACAAGGCCCGGAAGCTGATCAAGACCGGCGAAAAGAAATACGGCGAAGAAGCCGACCTGGCCGCTAAGGTGCTCAAGCACCTGGAAAGCGGCAAGCCCGCCCGCACCTGCCCCCTCACCGATGAAGAAAAGGACATCGTGCGGGGCTGGTTCCTGCTCACCACCAAGCCGGTGATCTACGCCGCCAATATCGCCGAGGATCTGGTGGCCGAGGACGAGGACAGCATCGACTTTGTCAGGCAGGTCAAGGCCATCGCCCAGGAGGAGCAGGCTGAGGTGCTGGTGATTTCCGCCCAGATCGAGGAAGAAATCGCCCAGATGGAGCCGGAGGAAAAGGAAGAATTTTTGCAGGAAATGGGTATCGGCCAAAGCGGCCTGGACCGGCTGATCCAGAAATGCTATCATCTGCTGGGCCTCATTTCCTTCCTCACCGCGGGCGAGGACGAGTGCCGCGCCTGGACCATCACCCGGGGCACCAAAGCGCCCCAGGCCGCGGGCAAAATCCATACCGATTTTGAGCGGGGCTTCATCCGCGCCGAGATCGTGCCCTTTGAAACCCTGCACGAGCTTGGCAGCATGAACGCCTGCAAGGAAAAGGGCCTGGTGAGGAGCGAAGGCAAGGATTATGTGATGCAGGACGGCGACGTGACCCTGTTCCGGTTCAATGTATAATACTGTTCTTCTTCTAAAATTGAATCATCTTTGGGCGTCTTTTCCGCTCTGGCTTTGCTTCTCTCCGGTCAACGTAGCGCTGCTACGCCTCCCTCCGTTCAGCTTAGCCAGAGCAAAAAAATCCATCCCAAATCTGATCCAATTTTAGAACGCGAACAGTATAAAAACAGACAAGAGAAACAATTATGCGAAAAAGAATTCTGCCGACTATTCTGATTGCGGCGCTGGTGCTCGCGTTGTGCTGTGTCGGCCTGGCGGAAACAGGACTGGACACATCTGCGAAGCAGGATGAACCTGCTTACGTTTATTATAATAACAGAGGCGGACGATTCTACCACGCTGACCCGGAATGTCCTACCGTATCCCCGGATTGGTGGCCGCTTACGCCGATTCCCTTTGATGAAATCAACAGCGAGGCATACAGAAATGTGCAGCCTTGCGTCATTTGCAAAGCGCCGGAAAGACCGCCATTTGACGTGGAGCCGACGGAAGAACCGCTGATAAACGACGAAGGTGACAGCGATTTCAGGACGCTGGAATTCCGGTATGGGGAAAATGGACTGACCTTTCTCCGCATCACCATGAACAATGAAGAGAAGCGGGTGCTTACCTGCGCACCGCTTCCGCCTTTCTGTTATCTGGATACCTACCACGACGACGACGCTATTCTGATCCATCACTACGCGGAAATGGCGCAAAACCCGGATGCTTGGGATGAGTTAGCCGGGGAAAGCTGGTTCATGACCTTTGAATATGTGGAGGACGACTGGCGGCTGACATACATTACAAACGGTCAGGATTGGATGGCCAGTGTAGAAAACGGAATTTATACCTTTGATGATCATTACAGCGACGGTTCCAAATGGCAATGGTCGGCGGAGTTTGAAGACCGTTTATTGGTATTTGATTACACGGGAATGGCGAAACTGATTGAAAGATACAACACTGCCATGCCTGACAGACCATCCCTGCGCGAAGATGAATTGGAATGATTGAACAGGCAGCCATGTAACTGTTCCCACAAGCATGGATTTTTCATGAAACCCCTTATGGCTTTCTCGGAAGGGGGGCTGACGGAACCGCTCTTTGGCCTCCAAAGAGCGGTTCCCCCAGAAAAAAGGAGGTTATTCTTTTTTGAGCACATCCCGTTTCGCGTTATTTGTGGATTTGGAAAACTGCGGAGCCAAGGCGGCCACGCTGAACAATATACTGGATAAGGTCAAGATCCGCGGAGACATTTTATTGGGCAAGGTGTACGGCTACACGGACAGCTTCAGCGACCTGAAAGAGGTGCTTCTGTCCAACACCTTCACCGTTGTGCCCTCCATCCGCTATGGTTACGCCCAGAAAAACAACGCCGATATTATGCTGGTGATCGACGCATTGGAGGTGGCTTATACCAACCCCCTGATCGACTCCTTCTGCATCGTGTCCGGCGACAGCGACTACACCCCCCTGGTGGGCCGCTTAAAGAGCATGGGCAAGTTCGTGCTGGGTATCAGCCGCAGCGAAGTGGCCAGCAGCATTTTCATCAACGCCTGCAATGAATTTCAGTTTTTGGAAACCGTGTCCTCCGTCAGCCGGGACAAGCGAACCCGCAAGGCGCAATCCAAGGACGAGCCCCTGGACGACGCCGGGCTCAACAAAATCTTAGAGGGCATCCTCAGCGAGCAGACCGACGAGGACGAAATGTACGCCAGCGAATTAAAGGGCGTGCTGCTGCGCCTGCGGCCCGACTTCAACGAAAAATCCTTCGGCTGCGCCTCCTTTGGCAAGCTGCTCAATAAGCTGGCTTCCAAGTTCGGCACCATCCGGGTCAAGAACGACAACTATAACGTGCTGGTGTCCCTGAACGCCGACGCCCCCGACGCCGCCGCCAAGAAGCTCACCGCCGATAACTGGCGCGCAGCCTTTACCGAGCAATTGCAGCACTATAAGGACGACGGCTTCCAGCGCATTAATCCCTCCATCCTCAAGGCGGATATCCAGGCGGCCTATCCGGATTTCTCCGAGCGCGCCATCGGCTTCAAGCGCTTTTCTGACGTGCTCAAGCAAATGGAAAAGGACCGCCTGCTGGCCCTGGAAATGGACGAACAAAAAAATATGCTGATCAAAATGCTGTAATTATGGCACAATGCAAAAATATGTGGGGGAACCTCTCTTTGGATGCCAAAGAGAGGTTCTCCCACACCCCCTCCGAGAAAGCAATTAAGGAATTGATAAACGCTGACCTTCCTTATTCCAATGTTTAACAGAGGAAAGAGCCATGGATTGATTGGTATTCCCTCAAGATTTTGTATTGAACCAAATAATCCGCTTCTTTCTTCCTTCAAACAACGAGGAAAGAAGCGTTTTTTATTTTATAACTATTAACTCCTCACTCCCCACTCCTAACTCCTCACTTAATAGATGCCTTTTCCCCGTTCCCGCAAACCTTTTCGATTTTCCCGTCGGCAATGCGCCAGGCTTCGCCATACAGGGTTTCCCGGCCGTTTTCGCCCAGGAGATAGCTGCCATCGGGAATGGCGTAAAAGGCTCTTCCCATGCTGTCAGCGTAGGTGATTTCCTCAAACAGGCGCATGCCGTCCAGCATATCATCCTTTACCTTCTGGTAATGGGGCAGCAGCATCACGTCCGTCAGCCCCAGACCGGGCAGGAAGCGCCGGTACTTAGGGTCCGTCGCCTCCCCCGGTTCCTCGGGCTGGGCATACACTACCCGGGCGGCGTTCATGCTGCCCGCGCTGATGCCGATCACCGTGCCATGAAAATTCGCCATGGCTTCTTTCAAATGCACCCGCTGGAAAAAAGCGTTCTGGGTGGGCACATGGCCCCCGGCGAACACCGCTAAATCCGCCCGTTCCATCAGCGCCGCCGCCTCTCCCCCGTTCCGGGCGTCCAGCACCTGAAAAGAGGAAAAGGCATAGCCCTCCGCCTCCAGCGCCCGGCGCATGTCCCCGGCGAACACGTCCGTCAGGTCGGGCCGGTCCGGGCTGGAGCAGACGAACACCGCCTTCCCCCGCTGGGGCAGGGCTTCCCTGAGCTTCGCCAAAAAGCCGTTGGCAGGGCTCAGCTAGGGGCTGTCTACGCCAAAAGGGCTGCTGGTCAAAAAGTAAATCATGATGTTCCCCCTTTCATCCTTCCGGAAAGAAGTTTGTCTTTCGTCCAGTATAGAAAAACCGGCGCCCCCTGTCAAGGATTCCCCGAGCCAAAAGAAAAGGAAGAAAAATGAAATTTTGAGATAAGTGCGTTATACATTTGTAAAGAAAAGAATACATATCCTTCAAAATTACCGTCAAACCGGTTACGGTTCTCTTAAAAATGTAAATCCTGCTGAAATCCGGTTGAAAATTGGGGGTGGGTGGATTATAATACAATTGCTTCAAAGGGGTGGAAAACGCGCCGTAAATTGGTTTTTGCGGGGCTTTGTGCGTCCCCCCAGGGAGACTTCAATATGGGTGTTCAAAAATCATTCTTTCTTGTTCGTTTCCGTCTGCAAGGAGGTGAGGCCCATGATGATGTGCCGAATGAGATCGAGGGACCCTACGTGACGCAAGTCATTTAGGCTCTTGATTCATCATAAAAAAGACCATTGTTTAGGAGGAAATCAACGTGAAAAAGTTCTTGACAGTGCTTTGTCTCGCGCTGCTGCTGAGCTTGGTATGCGCCACCGCCCTGGCTGCGGTGCCGGACACCTATAAGCTCAACGGCAAGCCCCTCAACTCCCTGACCACCTACGCGGGCGCTACGGTCACCGGCGTGATCTCCACCAAAGCCCCCACCTGCGATGAATCCACCGGCGCCGGTGAAGCCATCATCCAGACCACCGCTGGCAACTACATCGTGGCCATCGATCCCCTGGATCACACCTGGTCCGTGATCGGTGTGTCCTCCGACTGCGTGGAGCAGGTCATCTACAAGCAGTGCGACCTGTGCGGCAAGACCGAGAACGAACTGCGCAAGACCGGCGGCTCCCACAGCTGGTCCCTGGTGCCCACCCCCGGCTACGAACCCACCTGCACCGCCACCGGTGAAGGCACCTGGCAGTGCTCCGTGTGCGGCAAGCCCGACCCCGAGCGCACCACCCCCGAAGAAATCCCCATGCTGCCCCACATCTTCAGCGTGGTCGTTGTGGATACCCCCGAAACCTGCCTGACCGCTGGCCAGTCCCACAAGGAATGCTCCATGTGCGGTTTGGAACAGCGCAACACCGCTGACGAAATCATCTACACCATCATTCCCAAGCATGCTTTCTCCTATGACGCGGCCAGCGTGACGGTAATCAAGCCCGCCACCTGCAAGGAAGCCGGTCAGGAATACCGCTACTGCGGCAAGTGCGGCCTGCCCGCCCTGGATGAACTGGGCGCTCAGAAGATTTTTGAAATTCCCAAGCTGGAAGAGCATTCCTGGGGTGCCTGGGACGACACCTATAAGCCCGCCACCTGCGCTCCCGGCCTGAGCATGCGCGAGTGCGCCGTGTGCGGCCTGCAGGAAACCAAGACCCTGCCCGCCATTTATGAGCACACTTACGTGGAAAAGAACACCTACACTGAATCCGCCTGCAGGCGCGCTGCCGACGGTATCCATGCCGCTTCCACCACCAAGACCACCGTTACCATCTGCTCCGTGTGCGGCAATCAGAAGGGCGCTGCCACCACCACCACCACCTATGACCAGCACTCCTTCATCCCCGATCCTTATCGTGCTGGCGACGCCTACAACCGCGAGCCTGAATGCGCTCCCGGCGGCGGCACCGTCCCCGGCGTGAGGGCCATGATCTGCGCCAATTGCGGCGGTATCTATGATCAGATCATTCCTCTGAAGAACATGCACTCCTGGAGCGGCTGGGTGGCTGACGGCGCTAATGTGTGGGTCAACCGCTGCACCAACAAGAACTGCACCGCCGTGGAATACTACTACGGCTCTACCGCTCCTTCCTGGGTGCCGGATACCGGCTACACTGAGGTTCCCTCCACCGAAGAACCCACCACCAATCCTCCCACCACGACTCCCCCCACCACCACGCCTCCCACCACCACGCCTCCTACCACCACGCCTCCCTCCACCACCACGCCTCCCGCTGTTGCTCCTGAATACAAGATCACCAGCTGGAACTATGCTGGCAATGTGGTCTCCGGTCAGGTGCATCATGTGCAGGATACCGGCGTGCTGGACAACCTGTATGTCCGTATTACCCTGTACTCCAACTCCAACAGCTCCTTCATCGTTGCCAGCGTGAAGGTGGATTCCGACGGTAAGTTTGAAGCCAGCCTGGGCGGCGACGTGTACGCCATCTCCATGGTGCTGACCGGCGACAAGGGCGTGGCCCCCGGCTCCTACACCTCTCTGGATGCTGTTGGTAAGAAATACTATTGATCCATAACCGGCTCAGCGGGATGAAAATATACCGCTGAAACGTAAAAATCTGCGAAAGGGTAGCGTTTTGTGGATACCGTTGGCGGTAAGCAAAGCCACAGACTATCCACAGAATGCTGCCCTTTCCGATTCAATGAAATTCTGCCGAATGAAACATTTGGAGGAACGTAATGAAGAAAATTGTTTGTTTCCTGCTGCTGACCGCGCTGATGTGCTCCTGCGTATCCGCTGGCCTGGCCACGCTGAATTACAGCTATGACCCCGCCACCGGTATGCTTACCATCACCAGCGACACCAACGGCCTCACTCAGGTGACGGTAAACGGCGCGGGCGGCCACTTCGTGGACTCCAATAACTCCTATACCGTCAAAGTGACTCCCGACGCCAACGGCAATATCGTCATCCGGGCGAACCCCGACCCTGCTCTGGGCGGCGACAGCGGCTCCTGGACCATCAGCGCCGCCACCAATCCCCCGGCCACCTATCCGCCTGTGACTGTGCCTCCGGTGACCAATCCCCCAGTGGTGACCGCGCCTCCCGCCACCTATCCCCCTGTGACCGTTCCGCCCTCTGCTGGCGACGTGTCCATCAGCGTGAGCGGATACAACAACGGCGTGCTGAGCTACAGCGTGTCCGGCATTGATATCGCTGGCGAAATCTGGGTAGACGGTTCTTCCACCGGCCGCGCCGTGTTTGACAACGGCGGCAAGCAGCTGATGCTGGGCGACCTGACCCCCGGCACCCACACCATCACCCTGGTGGTGGGCGGCGAATATCGCACTGCGACCTTCACCGTGCCTGAAAAAACGCCCGCACACACCACCCACACCTGGAGCGAATGGCAGGAAACCCAGAAGGCCACCTGCACCCAGCGGGGCATTAGGACCCGCAAGTGCACCGGCTGCACCGCCACCGAAACTGAGTACAGCGAGCCCCTGGGCCATGATCCTGTGATTCTGGAAGGCAAAGCCCCCACCTGCACTGAGACCGGCCTGAGCGAAGGCAAGAAGTGCTCCCGTTGCGGCACCGTTCTGGAAGACCGGGTCTATCTGCCTCCCCGCGGCCACCGCTATGACAAGATCGCGGAAGACGAAAGCTTCATCACCTACAAGTGCGCCGTGTGCGGCGTGACCATGAAGCAGCAGAAGGAACGGAAACCCAATCCTACCATCGCGCCTGCTTCCGCCGCTACCTTGGCCCCCTCCTCCACCACCGCGCCTGTCAGCGTTGCGCCCGTGATGGTGCTCAAGAACCAGTACGGCAGCATCCTGTTTGACAGCTCCATGGTGAGCGTGGATTATAATTCCTACGCCGAACCCGCCGATCCCACCACCCTGGTGATCGAAGCGGACCTGACCAACCGCACCGGACGGCCCACCGAAATCGGCATGTATCTGGACCGCGACCTGGTCACCCAGTGGAGCCAGAACGGCTACACCGCTGTCAAGTATGTCAATGGCAACGCCGTGCTGTTCGTGTCCCTGGCCAACTATAATGATGCCTGGTTCGCTACCGATGAGCAGATCATGTATCGCGTGTTCTCCACCGATCCTGCCGCTGTGGGCGGTGTTCTGGTGAAGGTGGAAGCTCAGCTCATGTCCACTGCTAAGATCGAAGCCAACACCATTACCGGTGTGGTGCTCAAGGGCGTCAGCGATATCGTGGTCAGCCAGAATGGCGTCTACGACATCACCCGCTGATCAATTGATTGATCCCGCCTGATCATCAGGCAAATAAGCCGCAGATTCCAGCGCATGTTCTCCATGCAAAAGAATCTGCGGCATTTTGTTTTACATGCTTTTATATTATTAACAGACATGTTATGAAGGGTGATTTTCTGGGGGAAACCATTCTTTGGAGCCCAAAGAATGGTTTCCCCCAGACCCCCTTCCAAGAAAAGCTATTCGATAAGATCATGGTAGAGATATATT